>JBILPN010000308.1:0-4931 GCA_044373865.1 Luteolibacter sp.
TCGTTCGCGCGCTCTTCACTCCCACGCCCTCGGTCATGGAACTCATCCCCACCGACTGGGAAGTTGCCGAAGTTTGCCAGCAACAACGGATCTGGCGCAAACGCGTGCCTCGCGCCAACGGCAAGGATCTCGCCGCCTTTCTCAACGATTGCAGCCGCCTCGGAGCCGATGGAAAACCGCAAGTGGTCGGCACTTCCAGCTGGGGTGACGGCGTGTTGCTGGAGTCTCGCCACCTCTATTTCATCCCGCGCATCTGCAACATCTGGACCGTCCACGCCATCGAGAATCTCGGCGGCACCCTCCAACCCTGGGGCGCACTCACCGCCAACGGGCTGATCCGCCAAGTCGAAAAATCACCCAACGACTTCGAGAAAATTTGGCCTGGCAATGACTGGCTAAAAGCTCCCTGAGCGGCCTTCAATCACCAAGCGCGCCTCGCGCCTTCTCACCCACCCGCCGCCGGGCAAATTCACCGCAGGCGCAGCGCTTGGCTCCAACAGACCCAGCACGCGCGAAATCAAGTCCCGCTCCGGCGAGCCAATCCCCGCCGATTTGAGGAAACTCGCCAACACCGCCTGCTGCACCGCACGCGGCAATTCGCGGAGCACTCGCACATGCACTCGCCCCTGCGGATCCAGCGCATTCGCCTGCGCCACCGCCCACGCCTCAAGCGCCGCCTGACCCTCCGCATCTGCCGCAGCCCTCACCAAGGCCTGCGCCGCATCGCGCCCGGAAATCTCTGACAACACCGGCAAGCCTTCATTCCGCAGCCGATTCCGAATCGCCACCGGCTCGGCATTGCTCGCATCCTCACGCCACTCGTGCCCACGCGAGCTCAAAAACTCGCGCAATTCCCCACGCCGTAAGCCCAACAAGGGACGATGCACCACCAAGCTGAGACCCACCGCCACCCGCAGCGCATGCCCGGAACGCATGCCTCTCAAGCCATGCGAGCCCCGCAGCAAGTTCCACAAAACCGTCTCCGCCTGGTCATCCGCATGATGCGCCAACACGAGCTCGGCACCCGGATGCCGCCGCGCACAATCCGCGAAAAACTCGTGCCGCGCCTTCCGCGCCACCGTTTCCACGGACCCCTCCCCGCGCGCCACTCGCTCGGCAACATCCGCAAATCCCAACTCGCAGACCACCCCAAGTTTCTCCGCCACCACTCTCACAAACTCCGCATCTCCCACAGAAGCCTCTCCCCGCAACCCGTGATCCAAGTGACAGACCACCACCTTGGAAAACCCATGCTCCAACAGCAAATGCAACAAGGCTAGCGAGTCCGCACCGCCGGAAACACCCACCAACCACGGTCTCGCCTGATCCGCCTCCGCGAACCACGGGATCTGCTGTTCTGAAATCACCCCCAAATCCTGATCCTCATTGCCCTCCTTCGCAACTCAGATCCTACGACTTTCTTCCAATCTAAGCTTGGCACACGCTCGGATTCTCCTGAAACTCCGAGCCATGCAGACCGCACCATTCTTGAAAGACCTCTTCGACCTATCCGGCAAAACTGCCGTCATCATCGGCGGCACCGGAGAGCTTTGCGGAACCATCGCCGTCGGTCTCGCGCGCGCCGGCGCGGAGGTGATCCTCGGCGGTCGCATCCCGGAAAAGGCCGAAAAACGCCTCACGGAAGTGGAATCCTACGGCGGAAAAGGCTACTTTGTCCCCGTCGATGTCACCTCGCGAGAGTCTCTCCACTCGCTGCTCGAAACCGTTCTCCAACGCTCCGGCCAAGTGGATATCCTCATCAATGGCGCGGGAACCAACTCGCCAACCCCGTTTCTCGACATCACGGAGGAGGAATACCAACGGATCATCGACACCAACCTCTCCGCCGTCTTCCGCGCCTGCCAGGTCTTCGGCCAATACTTCATCGATGAAGCACGCCCGGCATCGATCATCAATCTTGGCTCGATTTCCGGACTCAACCCGCTTTCCCGCGTCTTCACCTACTCGGCCTCCAAGGCCGCCGTCCACAATCTCACGCGCAATCTCGCTCGCGAATGGGCGGACAAGGACATCCGCGTGAACACCTTGGTCCCCGGCTTTTTCCCTGCCGAACAAAACCGCAAGGTGCTCGATGAATCTCGCGTCCTCGACATCCTCCGCCAAACCCCCGCTTCCCGCTTCGGAAACGCCGACGAACTCATCGGCGCAACTCTCCTCCTCGCATCCGCCAAGGCGGGCTCTTTCATCACTGGCATCGAAATGATCGTCGATGGCGGATTCCAAGCCATGTCCATCTAAACTCAATCCCCGGAACGAATTTGCGGGGTTTTAACCTTTAAATCCCCCGAATTCACCCGTTTCGTCGTGCTTGCACCCTCGCGAATGCTGGTGTATCGCCTCGGCGCGGCGGGTAATTCTCCGTCCTACCCTATCTTTTATGATCAAGTGGATCCTCCAAAAAATCGTCGGCAGCAAAAATCAGCGCGAAGTGCGCCGCATCCGCCCGACCGTCAGCCGCATCAACGAAATCGAGGAAGCTCTCCAGCGTGAGCCAGACGAGAAGTTGCTGGAATTGACTGCGAATTGGAAAAACCACCTCGCCCGCTACCACAGCCTCGAAGCTCCGCCACGCCCAGTCATCGAGCGCATGGACGACGCGGAACTCCGCGCCACTGCCGAGGCGCTCGAAGCTCGACTCGCCCCTCTCCGCTCAGAGTTCCCCTCGCTCCCCTCCTCGATCCTCGCCACATCTTCTTCCATCGAGTCGGCAAAAGCCGCATTCCACGAAATCGAATCGCAATTCGGAAAATCCCGCGCTCGCTACCTCGAACAAATTTTACCCGAGGCCTACGCAGTCGTTAAAAATGGTGCCCGTCGCCTCTGCGGCCGGGAAATCATCGTCAATGACCACCCGCTGAAATGGGAAATGATCCACTTCGACGTCCAACTCGTCGGCGGCATCGCCCTCCACCGCGGCATGATCGCGGAAATGCAAACAGGTGAGGGAAAAACCCTCGTGGCAACTCTCCCCGTTTACCTGAACGCTCTCACCGGCCTCGGCGTCCACGTCGTCACAGTCAATGATTACCTCGCGAAACGGGACTCGGAATGGATGGGCTCGCTGTTCCGCTTCCTCGGACTCTCCGTCGGAACCATCCAAAACCAAATGCCTCCCTGGGAACGCCGCGCGGAATACGCCTGCGACATCACCTACGGAACCAACGCGGAATTCGGCTTCGACTACCTCCGCGACAACGGCATGGCCTCCACCAAGGATGAACAGGTCCAACGCGGTCATTACCTCGCCATCATCGATGAGGTGGACTCGATCCTCATCGACGAGGCCCGCACTCCGCTCATCATCTCCGGCCCTTCCAGCCAATCTTCCCATCAGTTTGATAAATACAAACCCATGGTCGAGCAATTGGTGAAACGCCAGACTGAGCTCTGCAACCAACTCGCCTCTGAAGCAAAGCAACTCCTCGACGCCGGCGATCCCATCGCCGCTGGCCGTGCTCTCTACAAGGTCAAACTCGGCCAACCCCGGAACCGCCAACTCATGCGCTTCATGGAGGAACCGGAAATGCGCCGACTCCTAGAAAAATCGGAACTTTCCTTCCACCAAGACGCACAGAAAAAGGAACTTTTCAGCCTGAAGGAGGAGCTTTTCTTCATCATCGACGAAAAAGGCCATGACTCGGACCTGATGGAAAAAGGCCGCGAATTCCTCTCTCCCGGCGATCCGGAATCTTTCACTCTCCCAGATCTCGGCACTCTCTACGCTGACATCGACACCAGCAACGGCATCACCGAGGAACAAAAAATCGCCGCCAAGGAGGCTCTCCAAGTCCGCATGGACGCACAAGCCGAGAAAATCCACAATATCTCCCAACTCCTCAAGGCCTACTGTGTCTTTGAAAAGGACGTCCAATACGTCGTCAAGGATGACAAGGTCATCATCGTCGATGAAAACACCGGCCGGGAAATGCCCGGCCGCCGCTGGTCGGACGGCCTCCACCAAGCAGTCGAAGCCAAGGAGGGCGTCGCAATCGAGAAGGAAACTCAAACCTTCGCCACCATCACGATCCAAAATTATTTCCGCCTCTACCAAAAACTCGCGGGCATGACGGGAACCGCTGAAACGGAAGCTGCGGAGTTTCACGATATTTACCGCCTCGACGTTCTACCAATCCCCACCAACACGGCCAATATCCGGGTGGACGATAACGACCAGGTGTTCAAAACACGCCGCGAAAAATTCAACGCCGTCATCGCTCGCATCGAGGAAGCACACGGCCGCGGCCAGCCGGTCCTCGTCGGAACCGCCTCCGTGGAATCTTCGGAAACTCTCGCACGGATGCTGAAACGCGCAAAAATCCCCCACTCGGTCCTCAACGCGAAGTTCCACCAACAGGAAGCGGAAATCATCTCACGCGCCGGCCAACTCGGCGCAGTCACGGTCTCCACCAACATGGCTGGCCGCGGAACTGACATCAAACTCGGTGCCGGCGTCCCTGAAGTCGGTGGCCTTTTTGTCATCGGGACGGAACGCCACCAATCACGCCGCATCGACCGCCAACTCCGCGGCCGCTGCTCGCGCCAAGGGGATCCCGGCCGCTCGCAATTCTTCATCTCCTTCGAGGATGACCTAATGCGAAACTTCGCCGCCGCCGACCGCATGACGGCAATGATGGAACGTTTCGGCATGAAAGAGGGCGAGGCTCTGGAACATTCGTGGCTCAACCGCTCCGTCGAAACCGCTCAAAAACGCGTGGAACAACGCGACTACACCGGCCGCAAACGCGTCTTGGACTTCGACGATGTCATGAACATGCAACGCGAAGTGGTCTATGGTTACCGCAACGAGGTGCTCACCACCGAGGTCCCGCGCGACTTGGTCAATGAAATCATCGATGAAACCATCCCTGCCAAGGTGCACGAATACCTCGCAGACCGTGATCAAGCGCTGC
>JBILPN010000011.1:0-16463 GCA_044373865.1 Luteolibacter sp.
GATAGGCACGTGTGGCTTCGAGTTCTCGTTCGAAGGACGAGAGCTGGGTGGGCGATGGTTCAAGGCGCAGGCGGAGGAAGGTGGCGAGGCGTGAAACCATCCCGGGCACCTGGCTTGGCGAGGTCCTTGACAGGGCATCGATGGAGGAGAGTGTGTTGAATAGGAAATGGGGGTTGATTTGGTAGCGCAGTGCGCTGAGGCGTGCGTTGCTCTCTGCCTGGCGAGCTTCGGAAAGTCGCAATTCGAGCTCCTGAAGACTCCGTTGGCGGGCGATGATGGAAAGGAAAAAACCCGCGAGAATCGTGGGAATCGTCAGTCGTTGCAGCAAGTCAAAGGGAATGAGCACCGGCAGGATTCGTAGAAATTGGAGGCAGATGAGGCTGATTGAGATACTAAGACTGACCCAAGTGACCAAGAACCAGACTTCCTCAGGGCGGTATTTGCGTTGTGTGCGGGAGGCGATTGCGAGGCCTTCAACGACAAGGCCAAGGATGAGCAGTGGATTCCAAAGTTGGATCGCGTGGCTGAAATCCAGAGTTAGAAAAAAGAGGATGGATAGGATGATGCTAAGTTCTGCCGCCCGCTGCAAGATGCGCGCGGTGCGACGCTTGTCTGACATGTTGAGGTAAACGCTGTTGAATTTGACAAAGACATAGCTCCCGACGGAGCAGATGAGGCCGAAGCCGTCGCGTTCAAACCACAGCGGGATTCCTGGCCATGCCATGCGAGAGAATCCGTTGAATGTCGCGGTATAAAACACGTAGGAGATCACGAATCCCGGAAGGTAAAAGTAAAGTGACTGCCTTTGGGAGATCCCCACGAAAGTGCTTAATAGAACCAAGGCGCCGCAGAAGCCGATTTGCAGGAGGTGCAATGCCGATTCCATCGTTTCGCGGCGTGCCATCTCTTGGGGAGAGCCAGCATGCAATGGGAGCCAGATTGAGGTTTCTGATTCGGCCCTCGCGTAGATCGTCCGGGTGGCGCGGGCCGGAATTTCAAGCTCGAGTGTTGGCAAGCGGTTAAATTGCTCTCGTGTGGTGTCGGCGGCTCCTGACTCTACTGTGCGCTCCACTCGTCCTCCATTCACCACAAACCACGTAAAATGTGAGAGTCGAGTTGATGCGAGGTTCATCACCATTCGCTCGGTTTGATCGCTGGATGACTGCAGCTCGATCCGCAGCCAGACGGCCGCCTCGGTGAAGCCAAACGAGGGGGTTTTGGAGGTGTTTGGGACAAATTTCCCGCCATCGCCGGCAAGGATTTCGTGAATGCTTAACTTCGCCGAGGGATCGACAAGGATTGAGAGGTGCGGCGAGAGGTCGGTGCTTGGTTGTCCATTGGCGCCGATGACGATTGCGGCTTGAGCCTGCGCAAGCGGTGCTGTGCTCAGAAGCAGCACGAGCCCGACAAGTCGCAAAATGATCCTCATGGGAATGATCCCGGCATGAAAAACCGTGATTCGCAAGTCATTCAAATTTCCAAGCCGAGGTGAAGTGCGATTTTCATCACTGAAAGTGATGAAAATCGCATCACCTGGATCTTATTTTCTGGTGAGGTGAATTGCTATTTTACCACTCGCACGCGCATGAAGCGCTTGGGAGATTGCCCCATCTCGACGGTGTCGCGCACCTCACAGGCCACAGTGCCGTCGCCAGTGTCAGTCTCGGTGATTTCTCCGCTGCCTTGGAAAGCTGCGCCATTCTCGCTGGTGGCGATTGCGGTCCACGCGCCACCGAGTTCAGAGAGCGCCTCGACAGCGATTGTGATGTCATCGGGAGCGGCCGAAGGCGGAAGGCGCATGCGGCCGTTCAAGCATAGTCCGGGTCAAAATGACCCGGACTATGCGGTGCGAGGGGAGATTTGTGAAAGACTCAAGCCCATCGCTGGGCGTGAGTTCACGCGCGTCTGCGACGGAGGAGTGTCAGCAGGCCAAGGCCTCCGAGAAGGGCTGCGGTCGGCTCGGGGATGGCGCTGTAGTTGAGATAGATGCCATCCGTGCTTTCATAGAGCGAAAAACTGGCATCGGGTCTCGCACTGCTGAATGTTAGCCCGTTGTCATCCAGCCAGTTGGTCGAGGAAAGCTGCAGGTTTTCGAAGCCAAAAATGTCTCCACTCACATCGAAGATTTTCCATCCGTTATTGCCTGTGATGTTGGAGTCCCACAGCGAGTTGTTCCAGTTGATGCTGCCGTTCAGGGTTGCAAAATCGAGGCTTAGCGTGGTTGTGCCGCTGAAGGTCAGATCACCTTCCACGTCGATGGCGTCAAAGCTGGTGCCGCGGCCTTCGAGTGTGTTGTTGGCGAGTTCCCACTCGATGTTGGAACCGGTGGTGTAGCTGAGGTTGTCCGCGAAGGTCTGAAGCCCTGGGCTGAAGCCCGGAGAGTGAGTTCCGGAGATGGAGATATTTCCGTTGATCGTGCCTCCGCCGGAGATCGTTTGCGTATTTCCGAGAACAAAGCCGCCGGTGACCGTGGAGACATTGAAGGTGGCGTTGTTAGCGATGCTCACACCCGCAGAGGATGCAATGGAGCCGCTGCCGCCGAGGGCGAGGGTTCCGGCATTGATGCGGGTGGTGCCTGAGTAGGTGTTTGCAGCGTTGAGCGTGAGTTTGCCCGGGCCGGTGAACTCAAGGTCGCCGGAGCCGGAAATGACGCCGTTTTCAATTGCCCCGAGGCGGGTGTCGAGATTGAGACCGGAAAGGTCCAGTGCGCTGCTTCCGGTCGTGGTGAACGTGTGCAAAGTGTAACCCAGAGCGCTTCCGGTGCCCGTGGAGATCGCTCCGCCAGTGCCTGCTGCGCTATCGCCCTTGTAACGCACGATCACAATGCCAGATCCGCCACTGCCGCCTGTGCCAGCGCTGCCAACGCCACCACCGCCACCGCCAAGGCCATTGATGCCCGAGCTGGCATTTCCCGAGACGCTCCCTGCGCCGCCGCCACCGGCACCACCCGTTCCTGCTGTCTCACCTGACACGTTGGAGTCCCACGCACCACCGCCGCCACCGCCACCGTAAGTGACCGAGCTGCCCGAGATGCTGGATGCCAATCCTGCGCCCCCATTGCCTGCGATTGTCACGTCGGTGCCGCCGGTGCCGCCGACGCTCCCAGCGCCACCGCCGCCGCCGCCGGCTGAGCGGCCTGACGAGTCATCATCGCGTGATGCGCCGCCGGCATTGCCTTGGTCAAAAGTGGCCGTGCCACCTGGAGTCCGTAGATTGTTGCCCGTGCCGCGCCCGCCGCCGCCGCCACCGGAACCGCCGGTGTTGCCTTGTAGCTTGTATGCGCCGCCGCCGCCGCCGCCCACGGCCTCGATATCTCCAAAGCTGGAGTTCGCACCGTTGCTGCCTTGTTGCTGACTGGTGGTGGATACGCGCGGGCCAGCCGTGCCGCCACCGCCCACGCTGACTGAAATTTCTTGGTTGGTCACGGTTTTGGTTCCTTGGAGGAGTCCACCTGCGCCACCGCCGCCGCTGCCCCAGGCGCTTGTGTCGAGTCCGCTCCCGCCGCCACCGCCGCCGCCGGCGAGGACCAAGTATTCCACCTCGAAGCCGAGGCCGAGGCTCAGGCCGCCCGTGGTTGAGCGTCCGATATTGTAAGACTCGCTGCCCGAGGCGCCGTCGAGCGTCACGAAGGTTTGCGCAAAGCTAAAGGAGGCAAGGCCGAGATAAACGAGTGAGCTGGCAATTGGTTTCATGGAGTGTGGCTGATTTTGATCATTGGACCCGAAATGCGTGGATTGCAGATAGGTCGCCTCCATTGCTAGGGCTGCAATCCAAGTCCCGACAAGGCGCTGTAGGTGAAACAAGGTGAAATGACGTGAAATGCAGCCCGCATTTCTCCCCCTGCGCGTGGCCGGTGACGTGGCTAGTCGATGGCGATGCCCGCCAGTTTCAGCGCGTTAAAAATCCGTTGCAAGTGGCTCTCATGCCACTGGGTTGCGACCGTTTCCCGCCACCGGGATTCAAACTCTGGGAAGGCTTGCAAGACGCGTTGCCATTCCGCGCGCGCGTCGTCCATGTCACCATCGAGCGAGGCGCAGGCGGCCAGCAGCAGTGGTGATGCCCAGCCCCAAGGAACGCCAAATCGCGCCAGTTCAGTACGCGTGGCCGCCGTGTCGCCACGCGCCAAAGTTTCCAAGGCCAGAGTCAGGTGCACGAGTCGCGGATAATAGCTCGTTTGGCTGCAGTAGCGGTGGAGCATGCCGAGGGCCAATTCAAAATCCAACGCTTGGTTGACCAAAATCGTGCCAAGTCCCCCGAGCATGAGTGGCGGGCTTTCCGCCTCCTTGGACACGCGCTTGCCCATTTCCAGCAGCTCGGCCCGCCGCCCATCCAGCATTGCGGAAAAGGCGAGGGCGCAGCGAGCCCATGGGTCCTCGGGGTCGAGCCGAGCGGCTTGGGCGGCGAGATTCCGGATTTCATTTTTGTCCAGTGCCTCCCTCCAGCGCGGCTCCACGCCGCAGGCCGCATTTAGGACGAAGACCAAGCTTGCGGGCACGGCCACATCCTGCGTGTCGTGCGCCGCTGCTCGCAGGGCCGCGACAATCTGGGCAAGATGCTCAAAATGATAGTGGGTAAGATACTGACGGGCGAGAATGACCGCCTCAAAGGAGGTGAGCTGCTCAAGCCGCCTTGACCGCGCAGTTTTTGAAATGTGCTGGTAAATTGGTCCCCAGTCATCCGACACGCGCGCCACGATCGCACGCGCCAGTTCGCGCGCCCAGTTGCTGCACGCGGGTGTCATTTCGACGCTGCCGCGGCCGACCCAGATTTGATGACCGGAAAATCCATCCAGCAGCCGGACATTGAAAATCGTGCGGGGCCCATCCTCGTGCAGGCTACCGTCCATCAAGAAATCCAGATTTTGGCGGCGGGCTTCTGCGGCGGCGCTCGCCCCCCGCGCCTGCGCTCCATCCCGCAGCGAGAGCTCATGCACTTCGACCAAGTCCTGTGCCGTCATGGCGAACATGATTTCTGCGGTGACTTGGTTCCGCGCTAGGATTTTATTTTGGAATAGGGATTGATCGTCGGTTTCGAATTCGAGGATCCCTAAGCTTGGGCGCTGGGTTTTCGGGCCGTTGGAGAGATTTTCTCCGGCGCTGGTCAGTTGCAGTTGATAGCCTCGATCCGCCATGCGGATGCAGCAATCGGCATCCTCCCGTGCCGAGTCCGCCAAGATTTTTCTCAAGCGCCTGGCATGGGACCGGATCACGGTATTTGCGGAGCTGTCAAATTCCTTGCCCATTCCATAGCAGTCAAAGGCGATGCTATATTGGGAAATTTGGTCGGCGCGCCCAGCCACGGTTTCCTCGAATAAATAGCGCAGCAATTGGCGTAGCTTCGGGGCCTCCGCAAGGCTTGGGCCACGCTCAAGCCGCTGCAATTCCATGCGCAGCGACGCCTCCGACAAGGGCGGTCGTTGCATCATTGCTTGTGTTGCGGTGGATGGGTCCATGGATAACCTGCGGCAGTGATGAAGCGCAGAAATCTTTTTGGCAAACGATTTCCGGGCTCCCGCAGCGGCCAAAGCCCAAGACCGTGCCGACCAAATCTCAAATCTCAAATCTCACGCGACGCCCTTGTGTTTAGAAAAACCAGAACCAGTTGCGTTTCTTGCGCTTGTAGGAGCCGTCGCCGACGGAAATGACCTTGATGTGCGTGGTGGTGAGGCCGTTTTCCCGGAAGCCGAGCTTCTTCGCGGCGCGTGGCGTGACGTCTAGGTGGCGTCCTGGGATGAAGGGGCCGCGGTCGTTGATGCGGATTTTCAACGACTTGCCGTTTTCCAGGTTGGTCACCTTGACGAGGCAGGGCAGGGGAAGCGTCTTGTGAGCTCCGGTGAGGTGCCATGGCATGACTTTCTCGCCGATCGACGTGTTGCCTCGCTTGAGCCCGAAAAATTTGGATTCGTTGTACCAGGAACACGTGCTGGTTTCCTCGAAATTGAGCGCCTGCTCCACGCTCATTGGCCGGTAGCTTTGGCCACGGACGGTGTAGGGGCGCGTCATGTAGCCGTCGTAGCCACTCGGGCGTGATGCGCACGACGTGCATGCAAAAACCGCCGCGCCACAAATTGCGGCGAGGCGGGTCCATGAGGATTTGGAGTTTTGCGCGTTCACGCGTTGCGCTCGCGAATGACTTGCAGAGTCGTGGCAACCTTATTTTTCATTTCCTTGCCGGGTTTGAATTTGACGGCGGCGCGCGCTGGAATCGGGACGTCCTTGCTGGGGTCCTTCGGGTTACGGCCGATCTTTGCCTTCATTTCACGGACTTGAAAGGCTCCGAAGTTCCGCATCACCACGGTGTCGCCATGGGAGAGGGATTCGGTGATTTCATCGATGAGCGTTTGCACGACCTCAAGCACGTCTTGCTGCGTGATGTCGAAGCCCTTGTCTCCGAGGTGGTCGGTGACTTTGATGACGAGTTCGCGTTTGGTGATGGTGGCCATGGGATTGAGAGGTTGTTAGGTGTTGGGGCGTTGGCAGTTCGGAGTGGCGCCAAGATCTGGCGGTGAGGCCGGGTGCTTGCGTCAAAATGAAGTGAAGTCAGTCATGCGGTTTCCGTGCCAGCGGACGAGGAAACATCGGCCGGGTTGGAGATCGTGTCAACTGCTTGAGAATTTGTACTGAGGTGGGGAAATTACAACAACCCAATCATTTCCAACTGCTTAAAAGTTTAGATTGGGTGATTAAAGGCCGCTTGTTGCGCGAAAGATGTGGTTTTTGCGCGGTGCCGCGTGGGTCGGCAAGCTGCGCCGCTGAGGTTCATCACTCGGGGATCGAGTGGTAAATTTGCTCGAGTGACATGATGTTGTAAGCGGTGGCGAGGATCGGGTTGGACTCCATCCAGCGGCCATTGGCATTGGTCCATGAGCCGTCGCCGCGTTGGATGGCGAGGAGGCGACCGCCGAGATCGGCGCGCCAGTCGGCTTGGGTGCCGTCGTCGAGTTTCAATTGATCAATGTTGGCGGCGCTGAGCGCCTTGGACATGGTTTGGTAGTAATAGAAGAGGCCTTGTGCGCCCATTTGTGGGTTTTCCTCGAGGGTGTAGTTTTTCCCAAGCCATTCCTTGACGGCGATGACGCGTGGGTCGTCTGCGCTGACTTTGGCGTAGATGAAGGAAAGCAGGCCGGCGTAGGAAATCGAGCCGTAGGAGCGGAGCGCGGTGCGGCCATTGGCGAGGGTGTCTTCGCCTGCTTTCGATTGGGCGGGGCCGTAGATGAAGCCGCCTTTGTTCTTCGGGTCATTGGAGGCCCAGTCGCTGTCGTTGGTTTCCTCAAGGTTTTGGCAGCGCGAGATGAAGGTGAGCGCCGCATCCCAGTCGAGGTCGGGTTGGTCGCCGTGCTTGCCGTCTTCGATGACTTTTTTCGACAGCGCAAGAGCCTCGATCGCGAGGTAGGTGTTGGACATGTCAGCCTCATCTTTCTTGGAGCCGTAGCCCACGCCGCCGTCGTTTGGGTGGTCAGTTTCCTTTTTTTGGCCGATGTCCCACTGGTTGTTAATCAGGTGCTTGCGAGCTTTGACGATGGCGGGTTCGTAAATTTCCCGGCCCGCCGAGCTGAGGGCGGTGACGGCGGTGGCGGTGTTGTAAACTGAGAGTCCGCGGTTGTAGATGCCGCCGTCCTCCTTTTGCTGGGCGATGAGCCAGTTGAAGCCTTTCTCGATGTGCTCGGGATAGGCGGCGGAGCGGTCAAGGTTCGGGTCGCGTGTGGCGGCGGTGAGGACGAGCGCGGTGAAGGCCGGGAGCTCGGCATCGTCCCAATGGCCAGTGGGCTTTTGTTGGGACTTCAGCCATTCATTGCCACGGGCGATGGATTGGCGGATTTCCTGTTTCAGGGATTCGTAGCGCTTGGACTGAGACTGGGCATTTCCGCCGAGTGCGGTGCCGAGGACGACAAGTGTGGTGAGGAATTTCATGGATTGGCGGGTGGAGTGCTTGCTGAGTTTGGCGAGATGATGACGGTGACTGGGGTTCCTTCCGCAGGAACGCGCTTGGGGAATGGGACCCAGACCGTGTCGTCATGATTGTCTTGGCCGGGGTAGGTGATGAGGGAAAATCCGATGACGAAGATGGCGACGATGTCGCCGGTGGCTTCCGGGACGAATTCGCCGTTCTCAAATTCTGATCCGCCATAGACCCATGGGCCGGGTGGCATGGCGGTGGCCTTGGTGTCGTGCTGGATCCAGTCGTTCACCGGCAGGCGGCGGCTTGTGCCGTTGTCATCCCACTCGACGTCGATTTTGATTCGTGCCGCAGCCTTCACGTCTGGGGCAACCTCGGGGAAATCCCCGGAAACCCCGCCGGTCCCGTTCGGGAGCGGGTAGAGTTCTCGGGAGGGCGGGTAGCGGAGGAGCGTGAAGGCGAGGTTGAGATCGGTGGGGGAAATGCGCGTGGCGAGGAGGGATTCGTGGAGTTTTCCATTCTCGTGGACGACGAGGTATTCGAGCAGGCCTGCGGTCATGTTGACGGTGCAGGGGAAGCGGATTTCGCGGGTCTTGCGGTCGAAGATCACGTCTCCAACTTGGAATCTTGAGGCGTCGAGTTGGACGACTTTCGGTTTCGGCGGGCTGGTGGCAGCTTGCGGAGATGCTTCCTCCTGCGCCATGGCGGGAAGGGCGATGGCGAGGATGGCGCTGAGAAATCTGGTGCACATGGTGGCAGATCGTTGAGGGTAAATCGTCAGGATTGGTGGATAGCTTAGCCTCAATTGTGAATTATTCTCCACTTTTCGGTGATTGATTCATGGATTTTGCAAATTTTTGCCAGTCCGCCCGTGAGATTTGTGTGCGCAGAGCGTGTTTCGGGTCGGCGTCCTCGGATGAATCTGGAGCTTGTGCGCTGCCCGGATGGGCACGGGCGAGCTGGCCTTTGATGAGCTTGAAGAGGATTTGCAGGCCTGTTTGGCGGAGCGCTTGCTCGGATTGAATCGTGAAGGACCGGACGTCGCTGCGACTGGAGTCGGCGGTGGCACCCGAGAACCAGAGGGCGATGGGGCGCGGGCCTGCGGTTTCGACTTCAGATTTTCCAGCGGAGATGTTGATTCTCACCTTCACGGTGCCGGATGAGGCTTGGGTGATTTCTTGGGCAAACTCCTTGAGGATGGGCTCGAGCGACTGCGCCAGCGAGGGGCCGGTGCTGGCATGGAGCGTGACGGCCATGGGGACGGTGGCTGGAGTTGGGGTGTCGAGCCTGGCTTTTTGCGGCGGAGTTGGAGCGGCGATGGCGTTGCCCGGGTGCTGGGTTTGTGGGAATGAGGATTCCACGCGCAGGCGAATTTCCTCCAAGCGCGCCGGGCTGGGAGCTGTGAGGAAGTCCAGGTCGCGGGTTTGAGTCCACCAGACTCCTCCGATCACGGAAAAGATGAGGAGAATGACCACAGGAATCGGGACGCGCACGGGGCCACCGTGGCGCGGACTTTTGCTGCCGGAAAGCGGAAATTCTTGGTGGTGCAGAAAACAAAACGCCCCGGCCGACGATGCGGGCGGGGCGTTTTGGAAAAATAAAGGCGCTGAGGCTTAGTTGGCGCTTTTCACAAGCAAGGCGCGCTTGCCCACCCGCTCGCGGAGGTAGTGGAGCTTCGCACGACGGACTTTGCCGCGGTTGGTGACTTCGATCTTGGCGATCCGTGGGGTGTGGAGCGGGAAAACACGCTCGACGCCTTCTCCATAGGAAATTTTCCGGACCGTGAACGCGGCGTTTACGCCAGATCCACCACGGGCAAGAACAATGCCAGCAAAAATCTGGACGCGCTCTTTGCCACCTTCCACAACGCGGCAATGGACCTTCACGGTATCGCCGACATTGAAATCAGCGACGTCTTGCTTCAATTGCTCTTGCTCGATCTTCTTAATGATATGCATGGGGTCCTCCTTCTCGGAAAATGAATGTGCTTCCTGCGTGGTTTTGCGGTGTGCTTCGTCGCGCGGGGCGGGAGAGCTAGCGGATGAAATTACCAATTGCAACCGCGAAATTGATCGAAATTCAGGGTTTCGCGTAAACCGTGGCTGGGTCGAAGGATTTTACATGGCCAGTTGACACGAGTTTCGCGCCGCCGATGGCACTGGAGCTGACGACCTTGCGGTAGAAACACGAGCCGCGACCGGTGTGGCAGGCACCTGCACCGATTTGCTCGACGAGCAAAATGATGGCGTCTTGGTCGCAGTCGGTGCGGATTTCGACAATTTTCTGAGTGTGGCCGGAAGTGGCTCCTTTGTGCCAAAATTCTTGCCGCGAGCGCGACCAATAGACCGCCTCGCCGATTTCAAGAGTCCGCCGGAGTGATTCTTCATTCATATAAGCGAGCATCAGCGGCTCGCGCGTCGTGGCGTCCATGGCCAGCGCCGGGATCAAGCCATCACCATCGAATTTCGGGGAAAAGTCGCTTCCTTCCTCGATCTCCGCCTTTGCGCCCCGCGGGGCAAACACGTTTGTGCAATCCATGCGGCCGAAGGTGAAACGCGAGCTCGCGCCTGTCCAGCGCACATTCATGCGGCGGGTGTGCCGTGCGTCGCAGGCGGGCGGGAAATTCACATCTTTTGGTTTTCGGATTGCCTCGGATGGGGTTCGGGAGACGATGGTGCCGCATGGCGTATTTGGCAGAACGGGCATTTGAATTGATTTCATCGGCGCATGAGCGGGGACGCTTGGCGCACGCATTCCTCATCAGTGGGGCACATGGCAGCGGCAAGGAAACCTTGGCGGCGCAGATGATTCAGCTGGTCAATGGCGGCGGCAAGGGCGGTGGCTTTGATTTGTTTGGTGAGCCGGTGCGTGTCGAGACCCCGCCGCTCGACGATTTGGAGAGCGGTTGGGTGCGGATCATTCGTCCGCGCAAGAAGTCACGGCGCATCGGGGTGGATGAAATTCGCGAATTGGAGCACACGCTCCATTTGGCGGCTCCGGGTGGGGCTTGCAAAGTCGGCGTGATCGTCGAGGCGGACCGAATGAATGACCAAGCGGCCAATGCGTTTTTAAAGACGCTTGAGGAGCCTCCGAAAAACACGCTTCTGCTGTTGTTGACGGCGAATCCGCAGCGGCTTTTGCCGACGATTTTGTCGCGTTGTGTCCGCCTGCCTTTGCTGGGTGGGCACGCGTTGTTGGAGGGCGAGGGAGGAGCTTTGGTCGCGGCATTGAATGGGGCTGCGCTGCAAGGATTCGGAACTCCGGTGGCGGCTTTAAATTTGAAGGCGGCATTCAGTTTTTTCCTATCCACGGTGCGTGAGCAAGTGGATGCGGCGGCAAAGGCGGCAGAGAAGGAGGAAATCGCCGCCTACCGGGATGCGACTGACGGCGCGTGGTTGAAGGAGCGCGAGGACTTTCACAAGGCGGCGGCCGAGGCGGAATATTTGGATGCGCGCAACCGTTTGTTTGATGTTTTGATGGCGTGGATGGCCGATCTTTTGCGGCTAAAGGTGAAGGCGGGTGGGCTGGATTTCCCGGAATCCGCCGGCACCTTGAGTGGCATCGCTGAAGCGGAAACGGAGGGTCGTTTGCTCAAGCGCATGGAGGCGCTGGACTCGTTGCGGAGAACTTTGGAGACGAATGCTTCCGAGGGCTTGGCCATCGAGGTGGGTTTTCTAAAGGCCTTTGGTTGATGGGGTCTCTTCGCCTCCGGCTTTTGGAAGTGAGTCGGATTTCAGCGGCAAGGTGCGGCGAAGGCATGGCGGCGCAGGGTGCTTGATGATTGCGGGTTAGAATTGGAGGACTTGGAATTTCAGCTTGCCAGTAGGGCGCAGATTTTTCAGAGTTTGACTGTTCACATGATTACTCGTCTTTTTTCAGCCGCCTTGCGTGGAGTCGATGCCCAAGAAGTTGAGGTTGAGGTCAATGCAAGGGGCGCAGACAAGCCTCTCGTCATTATTGTCGGCTTGCCAGATGCCGCAGTAAGGGAATCTTCACAACGGGTGATTTCGGCGATTGGAGCCTCCGCGCTGCACTTGGATGATGGCGTCAAGACGGTCAATTTAGCACCGGCCGATTTAAAAAAAGAAGGCCCGTCCTTTGATTTGCCCATTGCGTTGGCGATGGTCGCGGCAAGCGGCACCAAGCCATTCAATGCAGACGATTGCTGCGTGGTCGGTGAGTTAGGCTTGGATGGCGCGGTGCGGTCGGTGAAGGGGGTGTTATCCATCGCGTTGGAAGCCAAACGCCGGGGGCGGACGCGTTTATTTGTGCCGGAGGCGAATGCTGCGGAAGCGGCGGTGATTCGTGGGATCGAGGTGTTTCCAATCCGGAATCTGAGAGAAGCATGGGACTTTTTGAGTGGCGAAATCATCATTCCACCTTTTAACTTGGATCGGCGTGCCTTCTTTGATTCGCATCGAAGCTACGAGGTGGATTTTGATGAGGTGAAAGGCCAGCATCACGTCAAGCGTTCCCTTGAAGTCGCCGCAGCAGGTGGCCACAACCTCATCATGGTCGGGCCACCGGGAACGGGTAAGTCCATGCTCGCCAAGCGCTTGCCGACGATCATGCCAGACATGACTGAGGAGGAGGCAATTGAGACGACCAAGATCCACTCGATCACGGGGATGCTGGACCCGAAACGTGCGTTTTTGACAACTCGGCCCTTTCGCTCGCCGCATCATACGATTTCTGATGCCGGTTTACTCGGTGGCGGATCAAATCCAGGTCCCGGCGAAGTGTCGTTGGCGCATCATGGGGTGTTGTTTCTCGATGAGTTGCCGGAATTTCGTCGGCAAACCTTGGAGGTTCTCCGTGGGCCTTTGGAGGATTTTCAAGTGACAATTTCTCGGGCTGCTGGCTCGTTTACTTTTCCGTCCCAGTTCATGCTGGTGGCGGCGATGAATCCGTGCCCGTGCGGATACTACGGGGACGCCAAGCGCCAGTGCCGCTGCACGTCACGCCAGATTGAGAACTATCGGCAGAAGATTTCAGGTCCTTTGTTGGACCGGATCGACATCCACTGTGAGGTGCCTCTCGTCGATTTTCGCGAGCTTTCCTCCAATACGAATGCGGGAGAAAAGTCCGAAACCATCCGCAGCCGCGTGGTCGCTGCCCGGGGCATTCAAACCGAGCGATTCAAAAGAAACTCGAACTCGACGAACTCTGCCATGGGTTCGCGGCAGGTCCGGCAGCATTGCCAATTGGATGCTGAGGGCACGGGGTATTTGGAGCATGCCATGGAGGAAATGAATTTCTCGGCTCGCGCGCACGACCGGATCCTGAAGGTCGCACGCACGCTAGCCGATTTGTCGGGTTCTTTGCACATTCGTCCTTCCGACGTCCTCGAAGCGATCCAATACCGCTCGCTGGATCGGAAGTTGTTTTCGTGATTTTGACCCTTCTGAGTGGATCATCAGATCGAGGGGAGTGTGATTTCACCGCATCTGGAACGATTGTCCGAAGCCAGTTCTCAAATCTGCACCAAACCACGCTGGACCGCTAGAATTGCCGCTTCGGTGCGGGTTTCCACGCCGAGCTTTGCGAGGATGTTGCGGACATGCGCTTTGACGGTGAATTCATTGGCTGCGAGGACGCGGGCCACATCCTTGTTGGAAAGTCCGCGGGCGATGAGCGCCAGGATTTCCAACTCACGCGCCGTGAGCGCTTGGAAGGCGGCTCGTTCGGCAAGGCGCTCTGCGACGGCAGGAGGCAAATACTGGCGGCCCTCGATCACGGCGCGGATCGCGGCTTCGAGTTGTTTGCTTGGAATGCTTTTCAACAAGTAGCCACTCGCCCCGGCGGTCATGGCACGGTGGATGTCCTCATCTCCATCATAAGTGGTCAGCATCAGCACGCGGGCTTCGGGTTGGGCCTTGCGGATGATTTTCAAGGCGTCGATACCCGTTCCATCGGGCATTTGGAGATCCAGCAATGTCAGGTCCGGTTGGTGCCGGGCGTGGGCGGCGACGGTTTCAGCCACATTGGCGGCCTCTGCTACGACCTCGAAGTCAGGGCGCAGGTCGAGCACCACCCGCAAGCCCTCGCGGAAAAGCTCGTGATCGTCGGCGATGAGGATACGGATCATGGGGATGGTTTTTCTATCAGGCGGTATGCGGCAGGGATACCTCGATGCAGGAACCGCCGCCGACTTCGGAATTCACGGTCAATGATGCTCCCAGCAACTGCGCACGCTCGCGCATGTCCTGCTGCCCGTAGTGGGGCCTGTCATTCGCTACGGGCTGGGTGGGGTCGAATCCATGGCCATTGTCTTTCACCGTCAGGACGATCATGTCGTCCTTGCGTAGCAGCGTGACTTCCAGAGTGGTGGCCTGGGCGTGTTTGAGAACATTGCCGACGGCTTCCTGGGCGATGTGCAGAAGCTCGCATTCCTGCTCGTTGGTTAGCCCGGCATCACCGTCGTAAAGGTCCAACGTGGTGGCGATACCGGTGTCTTCGGTGAGCAGCCTGACGGAATCACGCAAGGCATCCGCGAGGCTGTGTTTCTCAAGCGCCAGACTGCGAAGCCCCCAGACGGTGCGGCGGACCTGGGTCTGGCTGAGGCGGAGCAGTTCGGCGGCTTTTTCCATTTGTCGCCGGGCGGGTTCCGAGTCGGCGGCACCCGGATGCGGGAGCAAGTCGTTGGCGGCATCCATGCGCAGAGCTGCACCGGCGAGGGTTTGCTCGAGCGAGTCATGAAGGTCGCGGGCGA
Source organism: Luteolibacter sp. (assembly GCA_044373865.1). GTDB lineage: Bacteria > Verrucomicrobiota > Verrucomicrobiia > Verrucomicrobiales > Akkermansiaceae > Luteolibacter. The sequence goes on from JBILPN010000011.1 coordinate 14,609, forward strand.
GGCGGTTGCGCTCGGCGGTCACGGCGGAGTATTCGCTGAGCTCGTCGCGGCGGGCGCTGAGCTGGGCGTGCAACTGGTCGGTGCGTGTTTCCACCCGTTTTGCCAGCGCGTCCCTTGCGGACACGAGTTCGGCCTCTGCGACGACGAGGCTCTTGTTCTTGCGGGTCAGCAGGCCGGCGAAAAACATCACCGTCACCAGCGCCGATCCGGTCGCGGCGAGGGCCACGGCAAGGCGCAGAGGCGTCCACCAAGGCGCAGGCTCCACCACCCGCACGTCGGATAGGTTTCTCAAACGAATCAATAGATCCCGCGATTTCAAATAACCCTCTTCCTGTTGGGGTGAGGCCAGCGATCCTTCCGCGATCCCGGTGACCGTGATGATGGCTCCGGGCCGCGCTGGAAGCGCATCACGGGGAATGCTGCCGTTGAATTCGGCGGCGAAAAGCAAACTGCCATCCTTCAGGAGCAGCCGGGCCGGGCTGACATCCGTTTGGGTTTCGATCAGCCTGCCGCTGACCCGAACGACCCGCCCTTCATGGGAAAAGGCGTCCCGCGTGCTGTTCATGACGGCGGGCTCAAGGGCGGTGCTGGTGCCCAGGATTCGCACCTGACCATCTTCCAGTGTCGGGCTGACCGGGCCGGGTTTTGGAAATCCAATGACTTCCACGAATGAATTCACGGTTGGCGGTTCGATCTTGCCCGTGGTCCAAACCCGCACCCCGTGCTCTTCATCCTGGATCTGAAAAGACTCGTCATTCTGTGAATGGGTGACCGTGCCCCGGGTGCGGATCCGGTGGCCGGGCGCGCCGCTAATTGGATAGCCTAATAATCCTTTCAGCGGTATGAGTGGTAGCGTCGATGCATCCCTTGCTGGTTCCAGAACCTCGATGAATTCCGGGTGGGTCACCCGCATTTGCGCGGTGAGGACCTGCCCGCTTTCGTTGACGGCGACTGCGGTGATGCCTTTGACCCGGACCACCGCGTCCACCAACCCGGAAAGTCGCTCGAGTTGGTTGCCGGGGGTGAGGACGAGGATCCGGGTGCCCTTGGCATCCAGGTGCATGATCGCGTGGTCGCGGCCCAATGCCGACCAAGGCTGCACCGCCCGGACGATGCCGGAGAGCTCGACGAAATGGCAGTCGTAGGAACCGCTCAGTAACTCGCTTCCCGTGACATTTTCAGGCTCCGGCAGGCCGGGCTCCCCGACTACCTCGAGTGACTGCACAACGAAGTCGGGCGCGAATTTCCCTTTCTGGAGGTAGCCTCCCACTTCGACTTTCTGGCCAAGTTTGAGATCACGGGGGCGGTTCACGTGCATCGGCAGCCAAATGGCAGCCTTGCCATCTTGAATGGCAATCTCGGTTTGCTGGTCGCTGATGTGATTGATGATACCGCTCGTTCTCGCTTCGATGCGGAGGCCCTCATCATTCGGAAATTCACGCAATTTGCTGATGCTGAAAAAAGGTGCCTCCTGCGCCATGGCACACGGAAAGACCACGCCGATGGCGATCCAAAAGATCAACGAAACTCTGCCAAATGCAATCAAACCGGCCACTAGCTAGCCACAAAACATCTTGCCTGCAAAGCCGTGTCTGACGATCACTCTAGTCATTTCGGACTAGTCGCCGGACGAGGAAAACGGGAATGTCCGCAGACCAGCGCCCCAAGCGGACGGTCGTCGGCATTTCCCGGGGTGTCGGTGAAATGAACCGCCTGACCCAGCCCATCAGGAACAAGATTCTTGATGAAATGCAACTGAATGCTCTGGGTGGAGTTTCTTCCTATTGATCCGATCCATGTAACCCCATTCTCCAAGCGTTGCCGCTGACACAAACCCATGAAAATCATCTCCGCC
>JBILPN010000309.1:0-4905 GCA_044373865.1 Luteolibacter sp.
CGGCCTCAATCCACGTATCACAACGCGTCCATTCCGGAAACCGAACTTCTGTCAGCAATCCACAACTCGGACGGAACTGATGATTCGGATCCTCCGCATACACCCGCGCCTGTATGGCCACACCACTCGGAACAGGTGCCACCGCTGGCATGGCCCATGATTCATCCAGTGCAAGCCGCACCATCCACTCGACCAAATCAATTCCTGTCACCAACTCCGTCACACCATGCTCGACCTGCAAGCGGGTGTTCACTTCCAAGAAGAAAAAATCATCCCGATCCGCATCATAGATAAACTCAACAGTTCCAGCAGAACGGTAATTCACGCTCTCGCCCAACTTAACAGCAGCAGCATGCAATGCCGCCCGCGTCTCATCTGACAATCCTGGTGCAGGCGTCTCTTCAATAACCTTCTGATTCCTTCGCTGCACCGAACAATCACGTTCACCCAAGGCCAAAACACGGCCTTTGCCATCACCGAAGATTTGCACTTCGACATGCCGACCACGCTCGATGAAACGCTCTAGAAACACACTTCCAGAGCCGAAACTCCTCTCACTGAGGCGAACCACACTTTCAAACTCACGACCGAGCTCGGCTTCATCATGACAAACTTTCATGCCAATTCCACCTCCACCCGCAGTGCTTTTTAACATCACTGGATAGCCAATCAACTGCGCCGCTGAGATAGCGGCGTTAGCATCTTCCAACAACTCCGTGCCCGGAACCAATGGCACACCAGCCGCGCCCGCTAAACTGCGTGCCTCGTGCTTCAACCCGAAGGCGATAATCTGTTCAGGGCTTGGTCCTAACCACATGATCCCCGCGTCTTCACACATACGCGCAAACTCTGTATTTTCGCTCAGCAAGCCGTAGCCGGGAAATACCGCTTGGGCGCCAGATAACTTCGCAATCTCAAGCAGTTTTTCCTTCAAAAGATAGCTGTCAGATACAGGTCCTGAGCCTAAACGATGCGCTTCGTCAGCCAAATCAACATGCACCGCCCCATAATCTGGATCCGAATACACCGCGACGCTCTTTAGCCCAAGCTTTTTGAAGGTCCGAATCGCACGAACTGCAATCTCACCACGGTTGGCAATAAGAATCTTACCTTTCATATCAACTCCAAATCAGGATTTCTACGGGCGTTGGATTCCACCCATTGCACGGATTGTTTAATTGCGGACAATTGGAAATCAAACACACCACATCCATGGCTGCAAGCATTTCCACATACCTCCCCGGCGCTGAAATTCCATCAGCAAAAGTTAATCCGCCATCTGGAGAAACTGGGACATTCATAAAGAAATTGATATTGCAGGTAATATCACGCTTGCTGAGCTCGATCCTCCATTCTTGCGCACCGCGTATGAAACTGTCACGACACGCATGCATGCACTCCTTCTCGTGATCATAGCGCATCGTGTTCGACTCGCGGGAGCAGGCTCCTCCGAGCGTATCATGCCGTCCGCAGGTGTCGGCGACGATCGTTAAAAGCACGTTTCCCTCCGTACTCATCAAGTGAGTGCCGGTCGTGAGATAGAGCGCGGATTGCTGCTGAATGGTGCGGTCCGCGCTGTAGCGGTCCGTCGGGTCGGCAGCACTGAAAAACAAAGTGTCAGCTGCCTGATTTCCCTCCAAATCAAGAATCCGAAGAATTTGACCCCTCTTAACTTCATGAACCCACCAATCGCCAGCAGGAATAACGTGCCGGTGAACCGCAGTTTCGGGTGTAAGTTTGCTTTCCGTCATATTACTTAAAATCGAAGACTTTGATAGATCACGTTATTCTCCCATGCCCGGAGATTTTCTGGGCGAATTTGCAAGGCGGGATCATCCAGTAACGGCGGATCTCCGGCTAAAACCTCAAGCTTCACGTTCCTTTGATGATACACCAGATCCGGATCAAGCGGATGCTGGCAGGTATTGAGAACCACCAGAGTTTCCATCTCAAAGCGAAGTTCAACACAGTCACCTGCGGACGAATTTCCAGGCACAAAGGCAAGCTTTCCAAAGTCATCGGAAACGACTTTGCTGAACCAATTCAAATTTGGAACAAGGTCTTTTTTTCCTAGACCCCACTTGGACAGTTCGATCAAAAAGCAATCATGTGCATTTCGATACCAATCATTTCTTGCATGCTGGTAGTCATTCTCACCGAACTTCGCAAGCACGCTTGCTGCGTTAGAATGACCGCATACCGTATCGTGCCATCCGACTGAATCGTGAGTGATTGACGCAAGCAGACGCCCCATATCCGAATGCAGACAATAGGGTTTACGAAGGTAGAAAATATGCTGCCCCTTGAGCGTATCAGGCATGTTATATCGCTCCGTTCGCTCAAGTGCGTTGTAGAGCAACATTCCAACATTTGCACCACCTTCCAGGTCGGTTAAGCGCAAACGCTTGCCACGGGAAATCACCGCAGACCACATGCCCGAACCGCATAGAATTTTCTCAAAAATTAATTTCATAAGCGTTTTCCGTTCCCCTTCGCATGCAACGGCGGGATGAGGTGCGGAGTAAGAGTTAGATTGGCAGTCTTTACGCCCTTGCAGGTAACAAGCTTGTTCGTAATGTCACGCAAGGTGCGCGCCGGACCCTGCATCAAAATCACTTCCAGAACATGTTCATCCTCTAAAAGGACATGCTGCGACGAAATCACCTCGGCAATGTGATCACGAAAAATGCGTGAGAGGTCGCGAAGCAAGGTGCTTTTTGACTCGTCATAAACCACAGTGAGCGTCGCAGCCATCACCTCCGTGCCAATTTTTCCCAGATGCTGGGCTGCGTGCTGATGGATCATTTCCGCAACCGCCTGAGACCGGCTCTCGAAGCCACGGGCACTTGCCAAACGATCCAATGCTTGGAAAGTCTCCTCCTGCATCGAAACGGTTACCCGCCTCACCCCATCGTTGTTCTCATCTCCTGCCATTGTGCAAGCAAGACTAAGCACGGAAGGGGCCAGTATGAAGATTTTTTTTGATCCTCATACTTTTTCCCAAAAAGCAGGGTATTTAGGAAGCGGATTGTGCGCGGCGGATGACCTCAGCAAGGTATTTTTGGAATTGCCAGATAGGTTCCTCCAAGTGACTCAATCGTCCTTGGGCGTATCCGACTGAATTCATTCCTCGCTGAGTCGCCGTGCAAACCTCCATGTCTTCCATGTGAAAATCAATTCCACCTTGGACTTCCTTTTTTAACACCTCTTCATAATTCTCAAGAAATTTTGCCGCCTTCGACAGGATCATCGTCGTCATCAGCGTGCATGTCTCCGGCCCCGTCGGCAAAAGGCGATACCAATAAACTCGGTCAGGCGCAGAGAAGAGCAGGAAGTTTGGATACCCAAGATAGACTCCCCACTCCACACAATCCGCCAACTCCAGCCCAGGAAAAATCGGGAACGGAGTCGCGGGATCACCAGATGATAGGATCTGCATTTTCATGCTTTCCTTAAGAGGCAGGTGCATGCAAGAAAACTCAGGATCATACGGCTCAGTCCAACACCCCCGGGCTGGAAGAAATGGCTCAAGCGTCTTCATGTGTGCTCCCATGTGATGGTAAGCTTCCATAAAATTCTCCAAAAGAATCTTCCAATTGAATTGGCATTCCCAATGCGCGGACCACACCAACTCGCCATCGCCCATATTCCATTTTCCGATGAATTGGTCGCGGAACCGGTTGTATTTATCCGAGAGTGAGGGAACAGTCGCCGACAAAGTTACAAACACAAAGCCTTCCCAGATTTCGCTCCGATATTCATGCAGGCAAACTTCACTTCGGTCGAATCCCTCAGCTTGTTGCATTTCAGGCGCCCCCACAAGCTTGCCTCCGAGATCATAGCTCCACAAATGATATGGGCACAAAATCACCCGCTTGTTTCCCTCATCCGGGTGCCCAAATCCACTGGGCATGAGATCCATGCCTCGGTGGCGACAAGTTCGCGACAGAACGCGAACTGCTAAATCCTTGCCCCGGACAACCAACATCGGTTCACCACATAAATCGACACGCACGAAGTCACCGGCCTTGGGTATTTGCGACACATGACAAAGTGAAATCCACTCTTTGTGAAAAATTTCTTCATGCTCAAACCGACAAAATTCGGGATCCGTGTAAGCCGCTGCTGGCAAGGTCGTTGATTGCTCGCGTGGTTTGCTTGCCGCAGTTTGAACTGCATGGAGCAGCGGATTCACGGCTTGACTTGAAGTCGCACATTCTTGGCTGATGACTGACATAATGTTATTTTAAGTTAGGTATTGAAATGCTTGTGAAACTGAGTGACTTGGCGGTGCCCCATCCAACGGTTGATATCCCAAAGATTTCCGACAGGAACACGGGTGAACGGGGCCGCTTGCAGATACCCATCTGGCCCAAACTCCGGAGTCATCGTGATTTCTGTAAATCCCCTTGCGGCCATTGAATCCCAGACCACTGACCACCAGCGCTCATGCGCATGAAGGCTTACGGCATGCTCGGGCGCGCGTGGATCGGGAACTTGCGGCCCCTGGCTGTAACCCACACGCGGTTGAATGTGGTGCGCGTGTTCCGCCGCCAAATGCAGAAGTTCAACCTCTTCATCAAGAATTAACCGTTCACTCACCACACACCAATGACTGAAATCACAGGTAATCCGAAGTTCAGGAACCGCCTCCAAAAGATCCCGTGTCAACCACGGGCTGTAAGTGGACCGCCCCCGGTGAGTCTCAACGGAAATAACAATATCATGCCGATCTTGTAGTCGAAGCACTCCCTCGTGAAAGCGCACCGAATCGGCAAAACTCCATGCATCATATCCCGCCATTGTATTGATGAAGCGAGGTGATCCCTCAAGGCTCAAACGCACTCCATCATCAAGGGACTTCAAGTGCTCCTCAACGCTACAAGCGGGCGTTGGAACAAACAC
>JBILPN010000310.1:0-4898 GCA_044373865.1 Luteolibacter sp.
AGACCACCAAGCAAGGCGACTGTCGGCTCAGGAACTGCCGTCATCGTCAGGTAGTTCGACCCGACCAGATCAGAGCTGTAATTGGTGCCTGCACTGGTGTCGTTGTAGTTAATTTTCCAGCCACTGCCATTGGCAAAAATGATATTCGAATCGTCCGCCACCACATTCCCATTCCAGCTAAACAGGCCGCCATTCCAGGCGCCACTGTAGCTGATCAGGGTAAGCTTGGTGCCGTAAGCCCAAACACTCGGTGTCACCGGCGAGAGGTCGTCCAATACCAAATTGGATTGGTTCGCAATGTCTAGGCTAAGGGTGCCGCTGACAGCCACGAGGTCACCCTGCAGGCCCACCGCTACACTGTTGTCGATTTCGTAGTAGAAGTTTGCTCCTGCTCCGATGGTTAGGGAGCCCGTGGCAAGACTTTCGATACTATTGCCAGCACTCAGCGTGCCGCCCTCCAAGATTGACACGGCACCGGAGAGGCTGCCGCTGCCTTGCAAGGTCGCTCCACTAACCACTGAAGTGGAGGAGCTTGCGAGCGAGCCATTCACCGCCAATGATCCGGCGGAAACCGTGGTGGTGCCGGAGTAGGTATTCGTGCCTGCAATGATGAGTTTTCCCGTACCAACTTTGGACAATGCCCCAGCACCTGACAATGAGCCCGAGTAGGTCGTATTGCTGTTATTCGCTCCGACCGCCATGGTATTGCCAGCATTGTCAAGGTTTCGCGATCCTTGCAGGCCACCGATATTGTAGGTGTTCGCCCCGGCGAGTGTGAAGCCGACCGTGCCGCTGTCCGCAGCGTTCAGATCAAGAGTAGAGCCCGCGAGTGCGTTGACATGTCCGAGGTTGAGTATTCCCGCTGTGGTGCGGGTGCCGCCCGTGAAGGTATTCGAGGCAGCAAGGGTTAGCGCGCCGCCACTGGAATAGGTGAAGTCACCCGTGCCGCTGATGACGCCACTCAAACTGGCGCCGAGACGAGTGTTGAGATTGAGGCTGGATAAATCCAGGGAGCTGCTGCCCGTGTTGGTGAAGGTGTGGATCGTGTAGCCTGTGGCCGAACCTGTGCCGCTGGAGACGGTGCCGCCCGTACCCGCTGTTACGCCTTTGTAACGGATGATCACGACCCCCGAGCCACCGCCGCCCGCAGCAGCGGAAGTCGCGCCGCCACCGCCGCCGCCAAGACTGTTGGTGCCCGAAGTTCCATCACCGCCAGTTGCGCCCGCGCCGCCACCGCCGATTCCGCCAGCGCCGCCAGCACCCGGAAAGGAGACTCCTCCTCCTGCACCACCGCCGCCGCCAGCATAATAAACCGATGTCCCGGTAATGCTTGAAGCTGCACCCGCACCACCCGCTCCGCCATAGTAGGTCACCGCGTTAGTGCCCGCAGCGCCAGCACCGCCACCGCCACCGCCCGAATTGCGTCCATTGGCGGGAAACACGTTGTTTTGGCTTCCAAGCCCACCGTTGTAACCTTGTCCTGCAGTGCCCAGACCCACGCTGGTTAATCCAGAAGTCCACCCGTTGCCCCCGCCGGACCCACCGTCTTTGCCGATTTGGCTTTCCCCGCCACCGCCACCGCCGCCAATCGCACTCAGGCCCAAAGCTGTGGAATTGCCGCCATTGCCACCGACTCCGTTCGCTCCGGTCCCACCCGCGCCACCCGTGCCCACAGTGATTGCATAGCTCTGCGAAGTGAGGGAACCCGAGCCTGTCAGCAAACCACCACCTCCGCCGCCTCCCGCGTGATAGAGGCCACCGCCGCCACCGCCACCACCGAGGATGAGGTATTCGGCGAAAAATCCCAGCGAAAGATTGAGCCCGCCATTGGTCGAATAGGCAGTGGAAACTGAATTGCTACCAGCAGTTCCATCGATGGTGGCAGTCGTCTGTGCCTGCAGCCCTCCTTGGCTAAAGGCGATTGCGGCAAAGCTGGTCGTTAAAAGAGAATTTCTCATGGGATAAATGATGAATTGATGGACAAGTGTGAGGCAGAGCCCTTGGCAAGCTTGCTAGAATACTCAGCTACCTCAATTTCCGTCAATGGGGCAGATCTGCGTAACGGGATAGGTCAGTCCGCCTTGAAGCGGCTGCTGAGTTCGGCGCGGGAATTGACGCCGAGCGCTCGGTAAAGCCGCTCGATGTGCTTGCGCACGGTGCCTTCGTGAAGGGCGAGCTGCTCAGCAATTTCCTTGTTGCCCAAGGCAGTTCCAAGGAGAAGACGGCCTATTTCCAACAGGCGGGGCGTGAGATCGGCGGGAAGCGGGGATAATCCGCCGTCCACGGCGACAGGCGCGTGGCTGATGCGGCGGCCGAGGGCATTGACGGCGGAAACGAGTTCGCCGAGCTGCACGGGCTTTGGCAGATAGATGTCAGCCCCCGTTTCGTAACCGACCATGCGGTCGTGGAGGGTGGTGCGGGCGGTGACCATGATGATGCCCGCTTTGGGCGAAATGGCGCGGAAGCGCTTGGCCAGACAGATGCCGTCTTCGCCGGGGAGATTGAGGTCGATGATCGCGACATCGGCCGTCACATAGTCAGGGAGCTGGAAAAACTCGTCGGTAGAACCCACGCCGCGCAGGTGGTGACCGGTCTGCGCCAGGGCTGCTAGGGTGACGGCGAGCAGGGCGGCATTGTCCTCGACAACGATGATCTTCAGCGGTTGGGCGGAGGCGGTAGTTTTCATAGAGAATCAGTAGGGCAACCAGAGGCGGAAGGTGACGCGTTCTGGGGTGGCAAGGCAGGCGACCCCGCCGCCTAGAAGTTTCGAGCAGCCGCGGACTAGGAAAAGCCCTAGACCCGCACCCACTAGACGGTGGGCACCGGGCGAGCGGTAGTAATTTTCAAAGATTTTCTTTGGATCGGGCAGCCCTGCCATACCGGGGACATTGGCGATGGCCAAGGCGAGCCCGCGCTGGCCACCGCGCTCCTCTTGCACAAAATCCAGCGTGATCGGCTGGGTGGGATCGGCATATTTCAGGGCGTTGTCGACGAGATTGCCGACGATGACTTGGAACAAGCCGCTATCGGTCTGGAAGTCGGGGAAATCCGCAGCCGTGATGACGAGGCGCTGCGGATCGGCGAAGCGGCTGCGGAGCTTGTCGAGTTCGGCACGCAGATCACAGGGAGCGATCTGGACGACGGATTGCTCGCTTTCGATTTCGACAGCCTTGGCGCAGCGGTCGATGATGCCGGCCATATCGAGGATCGCCTGGTCAGCGAATTCGCGCATGTGGGGCGAAGGCGCATCGGAGGCGAGGGAAAGCCGGAGCACGGAGAGCGGGGTCTTGAGTTCGTGGGCAAGCATGGAAACGAACTGCTGCTGCTCTTCGTTTTTGACACGCTGGGAATGCAGTTGGCGGCGCAACAAGCTGGCCTGATAGGTTTTCCGCGAGTGCAAGCGCTCGGCATAGAGGGCGCGCCAATGGAGCAATCCCCACATGACCAGTCCGGAGATGAATCCGTGAATGCCTAGGCCGTAGAGCGCGGAGTTCCCCGACCAGTAAGGAATTAAGAACGACTGCAGCAGGACGATCAACAGAGTGAACATCAAGGCAAAAACTGCGACAATCACCCGGCGTGGAAAACACTGGAGCGGGTGCTGCAGGTGAATTCGGGCTGGAATACCGAGAGAAGCAATAAACGTCATCAATCCCATCAATAGGACGCATGTCATGTTGACGTGGAGGGCAAGGCGTGCGTGACCGGTGAAAATCCACAACAACTCCAGCGGATACAAAGCCAGCACCCCCAACAGCAGCCGCAGCGCCCACGGCCGCGCTTGGTGCGCGCGCATGAACAGGTAGTAGAAAATGATCCCCGCGCTTGTCATCGAGACCACACAAAGGTTGGTGACCCGATCCAGCGCACCCGAGGCCGCCCACCCCGGCAGCCAGAAGCGGCCATAACCAAATAGCAGCATGAACTGAGACAACTGGCAGATTTGCATCGCCATGAACGCGCCAGTGATGGGATCCCTGAGGCTCAGGGTGATGGCGGCGGACCACAGAATGCTACACGCCAAAAAGCCAATGTAGAGGTCATAGAAAAACTCGGCTTTGCGATCCACAGACTCTAGATCGTTCAAGGTGTAGGCCTTCACCTCCAGCAGGATCGAGCTGGTGCTGCGAATGCGCAGCCAGTATTGACGGCCATCGACGTCGGGCTGCGGAACCGTAAAGGTATGTGCTAACGAGCTAAACTCGCCGGACCGGGGCGCGTGACGGTCGCCCGCAAAAATCGGCGGGGCCGTGGGGTGGAGTGGATCGAACAGTGCGATTTCATCGAGAAACTGCGGCCGAATGCGCAGGGCTAGCTCGGGCCTAGATGTCGCAGAATCAAGGGTGATCCGCACCCACCACGTGGAAGGACTGTAGCCGCAGGTTAGGAAACCCGAGTAGGGCTTAGGCGCGATTTGGAGCACCTCTGTAAAGTTCATCTCCCCCGTGGCGTCTTCAATACAAGCCGTTTCCCGCACATGATTTTCCTGTTCCTGCGCCGCAGCAAACAGCGAGCCAACCAGCCAAAACAATCCCATGGCGACTCCGCACCGCAGCCATGACGCAGAGAAGTTGCCCAAAATTTGCTTGTGTAACATAGCCATCGGCTCAGGAGGCCAGCCAACGCAATTTGCTGCGCAACTGGGGATGCCGACGTTCCCTATCCTTCGCGGCAAGCCCTGCCAAGCTCAATGCTTCCCCGCCCACGCACTGCCTAGGGCGTTTGGTTGGAAGGTTCATATTTGAGCCGCGTGTGCAAGATGGGGTGAATGGCAAGTTCGAGGTTTTGCTGATATTGAGCGATCCGCGATGGTAAGTTGTGGTTCTCATCAAATAGGATCATGGCTAGCCGTGCACCCCGGCCAGCCCGCTTTCCCGGTCACCGCTCCACACCTCGCG
>JBILPN010000311.1:0-4897 GCA_044373865.1 Luteolibacter sp.
AGCCTCCACCGGCACCGCTCTCGTCGGCGTTTTGGTCGCATCCTTCGCCGCGACGACGATGGACACCGCCTGCCGCCTTCAGCGCTACGTCATTGAGGAACTTGCTGCAACTTTCATCAAACACCGGCCGGTCACAGCCCCGCACACAGGCGTCCAGCTCACTGGCAATCCTCTCACTTGGCTTAGCAACCGCCATGGCGCGACACTTTTTGCAATTTTCCTCGCCGCCCTGCTCGCCGCCGCACCCCGCAGCGGCGAAACTTGGTCCATCGCAACGGCTGGCCAAGGCGGATTCATCCTTTGGCCGCTGTTTGGTGCCATGAATCAACTCCTCGGCGGCCTCGCATTCATCGTCATTCTCTTCTGGATGCGCCGCCGTGCGATGCCGCTCTGGTTCGTCGCCATCCCCGCATTTTTCATGCTTTTGCTGCCAGCATGGGCCATGATCTATCAGCTATTCCACCGCGCACTTGGCTCAAACCAATCCTGGATCGCCAGAGGAGACTGGATGCTGGCCTTCTTCGGAATCGCAACCTTGCTGGTGGAAATCTGGATGATCATCGAGGCGGTCCGAATTTGGCCAAAGGTGAAGGGAGTCATGGAGAAATCCTCGTAAGCCCGCAGACTTGCCAAGCGGATCGCCGGCCGAAATTTCACCACAATCCGTATTTGCCAGTGGCCATGATGTAGAGGCCCATCAGCAAATTCGCAGTCGCATGCATCACCACACAGGCCCCTAAATTTTTGCTCCAAACACAGAGCAGATAGGTCAAACTGCCGTAAATGAAAGCTCCTGCGTAGTCGATCGGTGCGTGCGCCGCCATGAACAAGCCCGTCACCACGAGATAAGAAATCCAGCGATGCCGCCCGAACGGCTGCTTCCAGTAGTCCCCTTCCCAATCCAAGGTCAAACGCATCACAAAGCCGCGCCAGAAAATTTCCTCCACCAAGGCCACCACCACCACCGCCCGCAAAAAGCGGAAACTCAACGAACTCCAATACGCAAGTGGATGCTCGAATATGCCGGGATCGAAGCCTTCATTCCGCTCGGTCACGCCGAAGGTCTTGAGCCATCCCTCCGTCTTCCCCGCGAGGCCCCATGCGTCATAAAGCATCGAGGGAAGCAACCAAAACCCAATCCCCACCGCGCCAAAAACCACTCCAATGACCGACCATTTGACGGACCAATTGAAGACGTAGGTCTTCCAAAAGTATGCCAAAAACCCCAGACAAACCAAGGTCTGGACCGGATAGACGAAGTGCGCCGGATCTTGCCGCCACCATGGCGCGTCCGGGTGCTTCCACTCCACCGCGTAGCCCAACACCATCAGCACGAGCATAAAGCTCATGAATGCAACAAACGGATAGACGTGCGCCCGCGTCAGTTGCTCGGGATCTTGAGTTTTTGGCGAGGAGATCATGATGACTTCAAGCGCTTCACAAAACTCTCAATCCGGTCCGTCGCCGTGCGGATATCCTCAAACGCCGTCGCGTAACAACAGCGCAGAAATCCCTCACCTGAAGGACCAAAGGCACTGCCCGGGACGCAAGCGACGTTCTCTTCCTCCAACAAGCGCATCGCGAAGTCCTTGCTGCTCAGTCCCGTGCTACGAATGTCCGGAAACACGTAAAACGCTCCTCCCGGCGTGTGGCAGTCGAGACCAATTTCGTTCAAGCGCTTCACCAAGAAATCTCGCCGCTGGTGGTAGCTATTGCGCATCTGAATCATCGCCGGCTGGCCATTTTCCAGCGCCTCGATCGCCGCGTTCTGACTCATGATCGGCGCGCACAACATCGAGTATTGATGGATTTTCATCATCGCCTCAATGATCGGCTGCGGCGCACAGGCATAGCCCAAGCGGAAACCCGTCATGGCGAACGCCTTAGAAAAACCATGCAGCAAAATCGTCCGCTCCTTCATCCCCGGCAAGGAGGCGATGGAAACATGCGGCTCAGTCTCGTCATACCGCAATTCACTGTAAATTTCATCGGTCATCACGATGAGGTCATGCTCAATCGCGAGTTTTGCGATCCCCTCCAAATCCTCACGCGACGCGCAGGCTCCGGTCGGATTGGTCGGGAAATTGATGAAAATAATCCGTGTCCGTGGGGTGATCGCCGCAGCAACCTTGTCCGGCTTCAACGAGAATTCATCCTCCTTGGTCGTCACCACCGGCACCGGAACCCCGTGCGCCATGATGATGCTCGGGCTGTAGGATACGTAGCAGGGCTCATGGTAAATCACCTCATCTCCCGGATTGAGCAGGGCGCGCAAGGCAATGTCGATGGCCTCGGAAACACCGACCGTCACCAGCACTTCGCGCGGGGCGTCGTAGCTGACATGGAAAAATTCCTCCACATACTTGGAAATCGACTTCCGCAGCGAGAGCAGCCCGAGATTGGAGGTGTAGGTGGTTTGGCCTTTTTCCAAGGAATAAATCGCCGCCTCGCGAATGTGCCATGGCGTGACGAAGTCCGGTTCACCCACGCCGAGTGAAATGACATCATCACGGCCTTGCACGAGTTCAAAAAAGTCGCGAATTCCCGAGCGTGGGATCGAGGCAACGTTGGTGGCGATTTTCGCTTGATAGTCCATGGGAAAGCCCGCCAACCGGCGGGCGTGAATCACAACTGGCGAAGGGCCAGACGTCAATCCCCGGGCAGGGAATTATTTGCGCACTCGCAGACCTCGCCATGCGCCGCCGCAAGCGCCCTCAAACCCGCTGCAAGCCTTATAAAATCAAGGTTCCTCCACGCCGTCCTCGATGATTTCGTCCTCGCCAACCGGAATCGCGCGAATCGGGCGCGGCAGCTCGGTCGGCAAATCAGGCAGCATTTCGGCGGGCTCCCCTTCGGACACCTCCTCTTCAAGCGCCTCACCGAGGATTTCCCGCTCAAGCTCCGCCGGATCGACCGGCAAGGCTTTCAGCGCGCCAGTTTCCTCCTCGACCAGCTCAGCAGGCAGTCCATCCGGCTCCACGGGCAAGGCTGGAACTGCCACCTCGCCCTCCGGCACCACGACCAATGCCTTCTGCGGCGGGGCGATGGTGTCGGCGATGTCCTCTTTGATTCCTTCAAAAAATTTCCTCACCATCGGAGCTGCCATGCGCCCGCCGGACACAGTTTCACCCGGCCGCCCTTCGTAAAGCACCGCAAACGCATAGCGCGGGTTATCCTCCGGAAGAAACCCAGCGAACCACGCGAGCCGCTGGTTTTTCGACTTGGGCCCCCACTGGGCGGTGCCGGTTTTCCCACAAAGTGTCGTGTAGCTGAGTCCCGCGCTCCGGCCGGTGCCACCACCCGCGTTGACCACGTCACTCATCCCCTTGCGCACCACATCCACCACGCTCAAATCCACACCCAACCACGTTTTCCTCTCGGGAAGCGGGGCCTGCACCACCCGCCCGCGCGTGTCTTGGACTTGCCGGATGAGCTGCAATTTCGGCAGCGCACCCCCATTGGCAATCCCGGCCATCGCCTGCGCAACCTGCAAGGGCGAGGCCAACAAACTCCCCTGCCCAATCGAAAGATTCGCCGTGTCACCATCCAAAATCCGCCGCTTTTCATGCTTCAACATCCATGCGTCATCCGGCACCAAGCCCGGCGTCTCACCAATCAAGGGCAAACCACTCCGCTCGCCAAATCCCAAGCGCCGCGACAAATCCAAAAATGCCGTCGGCCCAACGCTGATCCCCACTTGGTAAAACCAGGTGTTGCAAGACCGCGCAATCGCTCGTTTGACGTCGATCGAGCCCTCGGGCGTCTTGTTCCAGTTGTTGAAAACCGTGCGACCAATGGAAATTGCCGCCGGGCAGTAAAGAGTCGAAGTCTCCGTCACCGTCCCCTTCTGCAAGGCCGCCAGCGCAACGAGCGGCTTGTAGGTGGATGCCGGCGGATACGCGGATTGAAAGGCACGGCCGAACAGCGGCTGCGCAGGGTCCGCCTTCAGCCCCTCAAACTCGACATCGCTGATGCCGGGAATGAAGTGGTTCAAATCAAACGACGGCCGCGACGCCATCACCAACACCTCCCCGGTGACCACATCCAGCACCACAAAAGCACCGCGCCGGCACCCCTCGCGCAAGGTTTTCTCCGCCAACAACTGCCAGGGCAACTCCAAGGTGGTCACCACCGTCCCGCCCGGCCGCGGCCGCTTGACCTGCTCTTCCAGCAACTTGTTGCCATTCTCATCAAACAGCAGACGCTTCATCCCCGGCTCGCCACTCAACTCGGCATTATAAAGCTTTTCCAAGCCCGCCCGTCCCTCGGACTCTTCCCACAAGGGCTCGTTAAAATTGATCGGCCCAGTCGGCAATTTCCCCACACTCCCGGAATACCCGATGATGTGCGCGGCGAGCTCGCCCTCGGGATACGAGCGCCGGTAAATCGGGTGCAAAATCAAGCCCGACCCCAACTTCGGCTCAATTTCATTCGCCTGGCTCTGATCCAAATGCCCGGACACCAAAAGCGGCAGCCAGCGACGGTGCCGGTAATGATCGAAAATCTCGTCGTCCGTCTTGGAAACTTGAGTCTTTAGAATCACTTGCAACGAATCCAAGCGAGTCCGTGCCCAAGAAACCACGAACTCACGATCGGCATTCTCAAACTGGCGAAACTGCAAGGCGACCTGATACGCGACTCGATTCTGTGCAAACGGTTCACCATTCCGGTCCACAATCTGACCGCGGGGTGCCGGGATCTTGAGCGCGATCGTCCGCGCGTCTTTGCGCGTGATGATCGCCCCATCCGAGGCGCCGCGAGGCACCGGCACCGCCGCTTCCGCAGCTTGGGTCTGCGCGTGCAAGGGCGATGTCGCAAGACATGTGACCAGTGAAATTCGGCAAACGGACGAGAGAAACACCATGTGAGAGGCAAAACGCTAGGCCTGAAAAACCGA
>JBILPN010000312.1:0-4884 GCA_044373865.1 Luteolibacter sp.
AGGTCGTTGAGAATCGGGATTCCATCCACGATTTGTGGAGCGTAGGAAATTCCCGGCAATTTCGTTGAGGTGAGGAAGCGGCCGTATGCGTCGGGCGTTGCGACGCTGAATGCGGGCTTGAGCAGGAGGATTGGGAGAGAGGGGGCGGCGGGAGCGGGCTCAATGAGCTCGCCCCGACCCGTGCAGCGCGAGGGGCCGGAAGTCAGGAAAAACGGGATATCCGAGCCGAGTGAGGCGGCGATTTGGTGGAGAGTTTCCACGCCGAGGGGGAAGGCGTGAAGGCGGTTGAGACCGAGGAGGGTGGTGGCGGCATCGCTGCTGCCGCCGCCGAGGCCAGCGCCGTGGGGAATGACTTTTTTGAGAGAAATCTCGTGGTGGACGCTGCGGCCGGTGGCGGTCTCGAATGCCCGAACTGCTTTGACCACAAGGTTTTGTGCATCACTCGGCACGCTTGGATCGTCACAGGAAAAGCGGAACTCCGCGGCTTCACGAAACTCGATGGAGTCGGCCAAAGTGGGGATTTTCACCATCAGCGTATCGATTTCGTGAAAGCCGTCGGCGCGCTTTCCGAGCACGCGCAGGGAGAGATTCAGTTTGGCTGGGGCGCTGAGGAGCAGTGGGTTCATGGGAGAAAATCGCGAGTGATGAGTGCCATCATGCGGCCGGTTTTGCCGAGTTCCCGGCGGTAGCTGTAGAAGCGTCCGAGGTCGGCAGCGGTGTTGAGCTGGCAGTCGTGGAAGTGGCCGATTCCGGCTTGGCGTGCTTGTGCGTTGATTTCCTGAGCGATGTCCACCTCGTAGTCGGGCGGGCGGATGCATGGGCTGAGCACGGCGACCACGTTTTCAGGGCGAGTTCCAAAATTTTCGCGCATTTGGGAGAGGGCGACTTGGAGGATGTTCGATTCGGTGCCTTTTTTGCCTGAGTGGAGGATTCCGACGGCTCCAGATTGCCGGTCGGCCAGCCAGATTGCGGCGCAGTCCGCGACGTAAATGGCGAGGACGATTCCGGCTTGCGCGGTGAGCAGGCCATCCACGCCCGGCACGCAGGGCAGGCCATCGGCGGCGGTGATTTGTGTGGAGTTTGGGACGATTGCGACCGAATTGCCGTGGATTTGTTCCGCGCGCCACCAAGGAGCACCGCTTCCGCCGAGGCGGGCGACGGCATTTTCGTGGTGCGGGCGCAGGGCTTGCATGGCTGCATCACGGTCGCCAGTGATGGGCAAATCCGGCACGCGCTCCACCCAAGCGGCGCGGATGCCCGGGATCTGGTGCAGGTCATTGAGAAAAGAAAAGGCCTCCGTCACCCGGGAACGGTAACGGAGGCCTTGAGGATTCGCCAAGCGGGAACGACTTGGCGATTGGAACCTTTTTACGGATTAGGCGATTGCCCGGCCATTGATGGCCCGTTTGGTGTGCTCGACCGATTCCGCTTGGTCTTCATCCATGTCGGCAAGGATGCCTGCCAGGTCGTTCGCAATTTCCGTGCGCATCTTTGACACCAGCTGAGTGCCTTTGTTGGTGATGCGAACCATGATTTTGCGGCGATCTTCAGCAGCGTGGACACGTTCCACATACACCAATTTTTCCAAACGATCGACTAGGCCGGTAGCGGCTGCCGTCGAATGGCCCATCTTTTTCGCAATGTCAGACATCGTTAGATATTCTTCGCTGGAAAGGTAGGTGAGCAGGAAAAACTGGGGAAATGAGACGTTTCCTTTGTTGAGTTCAGTGGATAGGTTTAAAATGCAGCTTCGTTGAGTGAATAGGACGAAGTCAGCAAGACGATCGGCGTCGGCTTTCACCGAAGCGCCCGGGGCGTTCATTGTTTTCATTATGGCTGGTTGTAGTGTTCATGATTTGGGACAAGTAAGGACGCACAGCCATTGCAACAGAATAGTTACCCGGGTTTCCGGATAATTTTCAAGATCTATTGCTAAATATTTCTATTTTGGCGGTGTTTACGGCGGGACTTTTTGAAAATATCCGTCTGAAAACACTTTTGGAAGGAAAGAATTCCCGGAAACTTAATTATTTTTTAAAAGGATTTCTGTTGCTTCTTCCGAAGAAGCGGGTTGTTCGGCGGGGGGAGGAGGCGTTGAATCGGCGTCCGACGGCGCAGTTACAGGCTTGGGGACGTGTCGGGAGTAAACGGCATCGCCGACTTCGACGCTTCCGGATTGGACATCGGCAGCGGCGAATTCGCCGAGAGCTTCGCCGGTGACGAGCAGGTTGGCGCTGCGTTCGTCCTCGCCCCGGGTGGTGAGGATGGTTCCGGTGCCGATGTTCCATTTGCCGTAGCTTTGGATGAGGACAAAGCGCTTGTCGGCGGGGATCGAGGCGACTCTACCGACGATTTTCGGAGGATCCGGTGCGGGTTTTGGTGGGTTAGCAGTGGTGGATTTTCCCGGATTTTGGGTTGGTTCCGGGGTGCAAGACGAGGTGGCGAGCAGGAGGGAGCAGGCGAGATAACCGGCAAAATGCGCTTTCATGGCGGCAGCTTGCAGGGATTTTCGGGAAAATGAAATCCGCGAATTTCAGGGCGCGCAGATCCGGATCTCGTCGGCTTGGATCAGGCGTTCCAGTCCACTTGAAGTGCGGAGTAGGAGTTCACCGCCGGGTGCGATGCCCTCGACGCTGCCGTGGAGCGGGCCGTTTGGAGTGCTGAGCGAGACGGACTTGCCGGTGAGCACGCAGCGGAGGCGGATGGCGGCGAGGATTTCGTGGAATTCGGCACCAATTTGCCGTTGGCGGCGTGCGAAGTGGGAGAGGGCGGCAGCGAGAATTTCTGGGCGGTCCAGCGTGTGGCCGGCCTCGATTTTGAGGGAGGTGGCAATTTCCGCGACTTCGGGAGGGAAGGCGGTGGTGTTGATGTTGAGCCCGATGCCGACGATGGCGAAGTCCGCGCCGGCCTCGACGAGGATGCCGGCGACTTTGCGCTGGTGGATCCAGACGTCGTTGGGCCATTTGATGCCGACACCGGGGCAAATTCCCTCGATGGCCTCGGCGACGGCGAGGCCTGCGGCGAGGGCGAGGCGTGGCCAGAGTGCCTTGGGTTCTTGCGGGCGGACGAGGATGGAGAATGCGAGTGACTCGCCGCCGGGCGAGAACCATGCGGCACCGCGGCGGCCACGGCCTGCGGTTTGGCGCTCGGCCAGCAACACCCGACCGTCCGGTGCGCCGGCTTGGGCAAGGGCGCGAATTTCGTCGTTGGTCGAGCCGACGGAGTCCCGGATCAAGAGGCGAAATGGCTCAGGAAGCCCGGCGGCGATGGCGGCGAAGTCAGTCATCGAGCGGGGTGAAATCCAGGCCGATGTCGAGTGCCGGGGCGGAGTGAGTGAGCGAGCCGACCGAGATGAAATCAACGCCGGTTTCGGCGATTTCCCGGACGGTGTCGAGATTCACGCCGCCGCTGGCTTCGAGTTGGGGCGAGCTGCGCGGGCCGCGGGCTTCGACGGCGGCGCGGAGCTCGTCCAAGCTCATGTTGTCGAGGAGGATGTGATCCACGCCGTCGAGGGTGAGAAATTCCCGAACTTGTTGGAGGTCATCCGCTTCCAGTTCGACTTCGGTGGCCGGGTGAATTTGGTTGAGCTGGTGAATCGCAGTTTGGATGGCGGCCAATCCGCCGTTTGCGACGAGGTGGTTATCCTTGACCATTGCGCGGTCGTAGAGGCCGTGGCGGTGGTTGGTGCCGCCGCCATCTGCGACGGCTTTTTTCTCGAGCCAGCGGTAGCCGGGGGTGGTTTTGCGGGTGTCGAGGATTTGAGCGTGGCAGCCTTTCACTTGCTCCACATATTTTGCGGTGAGGCTGGCGATGCCGCTGAGGCGTTGGAGGAAATTGAGGGCGGTGCGCTCGGCGGTGAGGATGGAGCGTGCACGGCCTTCGACGCGGATGACCAAGGCTCCTGCGGCGACGCGGTTGCCGTCTTGGATGAGAATTTCCACCTCAAGTTCCGGGTCCACGGTTGAGAAGACGAGTGCGGCGAGGTCCACGCCGGAGATCACACCGTCGCAGCGGACGGCGACGAAGGCGGATGCGCGGCGCTCGATGGGGGTGAAAAATTGAGTGGTTACGTCTCCGGAGCCCAAGTCTTCGGCAAGGGCGAGGTCGATCAAAACGGCGGAGTGGTTATGCATTTTCAGCGGATGTTGCGCTGCTGTGGCGAATGATGTCAATCCGTTGATGCTTGGGAGTCAGGTGCGACGGGCGGGCGGAGTGGGGTGAATGCTTGCTAAAGAGGCGGAGTGGGGCATTTTACGCGTGATGAGAAATGCACGTGTGCTGCTTGATTTGTTGAAGCGCCGTGCGGTGGGTGGTTTGGGTTTGCTGCGGCGGACGGCGGCGAGGATGGCGAGCGACCACTTGCCGCTGCTTGCGGCGGGCGTGGCGTTTTTTTTGCTGCTGGGTTTGTTTCCCGGCTTGGCGGCCTTGATCGCGATTTACGGCTGGCTGGCGGATCCGGTGATGTTAGCGGGGCAGCTTGGCGAGCTCTTCGCCTTGATTCCCGTGCAGGCGGCTGAAGTGATTTTGAGGCAGGCCGGGGACTTGGCGCATGCGGATGCCGGTCTTGGCTGGGGCGCGTTTTTTGGGATGCTCGTCGCTTTGTGGGCGAGTTCACGAGCGATGAAGGGGGTGGTGGATGGGCTGAATATTGCGCATGCACGGAAGGAGATGCGCGGGTTTGTTCACAGGCGCTTGATTTACCTGACGCTTACGGTGGCGGTGGTGCTGGCGGGGCTAGTTTCGCTATTGTTGATCACACTGATTCCGGTGGTGGTGAATTTTTTGCCAATTTCTAGCGGTTTACGCGGTGGTTTGCTGTGGTTGCGTTGGCCGGTTTTGTTGGGGATTGGGATGACCGTGCTGGCTGCGATTTACAGTTATGGT
>JBILPN010000313.1:0-4880 GCA_044373865.1 Luteolibacter sp.
ACCGGATGATCGCTCTCGGCACTGATATTCAAGCCCCCAACGCGACCGCTCCAGTCCTCACCACCCTCAACCAATGCCTGAAAATTGGCAACGTCACGCACGCGTCCGCACCTCACCCCGGTGGCACGCTCACGCTCAACGCACCCCGCTGGGTCCACCACGACGGAATCGGTTACTTTTTCCCAACGCCTCCTGCACACGCCATCCTCAGCACGGAATCCCGCACCGGCACCTGGCAGGAAATCAACACCACCCAAGCCAACACGCCGGTCACACGCGACGTGTTTTCTCTCCAAATCAACCACGGCACCGCTGTCTCCTCCGCATCATACGCCTACATCGTGGCTCCCGTCGCAAGCCCGGCGGACATGGAAAATTCTCCACATCCTAACATCCTGATCGCCGCGAACAACACCACGGCACAAGCCGTCACAGACCCCTCAAACGGAGTCACTGCCGTAAATTTCTGGCAAGCCGGCACCGCAGCGGAAATCACGGCAAACGCCGCTTCATGCATCCTCACACGCGAAAACTCGCAGTTTCTCGAAGTCTCACTCGCGGATCCCACGCAGGCGAACACCGGCGACATCGTCCTGGAAATCAACCGCCCTGTCGCCGGACGAATCCACGTGGACACCTCGATCACCATCGAGCAAATCTCCCCCACTCTCCGCCTCCGCGCCTCCATGGCAAACTCGGCTGGACGCAGCCTCCGAGCGAAGTTTTTCCTTCGCCCACACGCCTTCGAACAGGTGGAAATCCACCCCTCCGCCGATACCTTCGCCCACGATGACGCACCCGACACGAGCCACGGAACCGACCCATCCCTCACCACGAAATTGATCCAAAATCCCGGCTTCAACCGCCTCGCATTTTTACGCTTCGACCTATCAGAACTCACCACACCACCCATCGCCGCCTCGCTCAATCTGCTCCCCACTCTCAGCCAGTTCCCCGGCCTCCACGGCCTCCATCCGCTCTCGCAAGGCACTTGGAATGAGGCGGATCTGACGTGGCGGAACCGGCCGCAACCCGCCGGCCCACCGCTCGCACTCTGGGTGCCCACGGCCAATGCACCCGTCCGCATCGACCTCACTCCCACCCTCGCACAAGCCTCGCCACGAGGGATTTTGGAGTTTTCAATCGCTCCGCAAACCCGCACCAGCGATGGCCTAGTAAAGTATGCATCCCGGGAGAATCCTGACTCGCAACTCCGCCCCGTTCTCCACGCAATGCTCCCTCGCGAGGAAATTGAAATTTGGCGCATCACCTCCTTCGGCTCGCTCGCTAGCACCTCGGAATCCGCAAGCGACACCGCTGACCCAGATCACGATGGTCTGCCTAACGCGATTGAATTTGTCCTGGGAACCTCACCGAACACACCATCTCACGCGCAGCACCCAAGCATCCGCATGGAGCAAGGACGCGTGACTTTCTCATACCGCCGGACTCATGCTTCTCACTGCATCGATGTCATCGTCGAGACCTCCAACGATCTCGCCTCATGGCAAACTCTCATGCCCGGAAGCCATGGCGTAACGCTCACAAAATCACCAATTCCCGGTTTAAACGGCATCGATCAAATTGAAGTTTCGATGGATGCCGCATCACCACTCGGCTCCCCTCGCTTTTTGCGCATGGGCACACGCCGCTGAGCGATCCGCCGTCGCTAAAAACAGTTCATTTGTGCGGGTAGTCATCTCCACCGAATTTGTAAAGATGTCACCGTTATTGATTCCACTCCATCAAAGTATATGAAACTCAAGACACGTCGCTGCCTCCCCATCGCTCTGCTTGCCTCCGTCACTGTCGTTTCCGGACAGGCTCTCGTCCCCAAGCTCACACTTTGGTCGAATAATTTTGAATCAAACACGGTCGGTCAATCAACCGGCGCAAGCCCTTCGGTCATCAACGGCTTCCGCTTCAGCTTCCCTGGCGGCGTCATCCGCGACAGCAGCGCCATGGAGCCCTTTGGCCCAAACAATCAGTTTCTGGAACTTTCCCCAGACAACAACCCAACCGTTAATGTCGGATACCGCACAATCGTCAACGGGCTGCTGAAGTCTTCATACACCGCAAGCCCCGTCGGGATCTCTTTCGACTTCAATGAATCCACCGCCCCAGGTTATGACACTGCCATCGGCTTCGCAACGGGAACCAGCGACAGCGCTCCGGATTTAAACGATGCTCAAGGAATCGTCAGCCTCAAATTCCGCAATGGAGTCATCACCGTTGGCGCGAGAACCAGTCTGGTTTCTGGAACCCTGCCCGCTTTCTCCGAGGGCAAAAACTACCGAATCACCTACATCACCAACTTCACCTCGGGCACCCATGATGTCACGGGACCCGATGATACAGAGATCACTCTGGAACCTAAGCAAATGGCGTTCTGGCTCTATGACCCGATTGCTCAGACCTACACCTCACCGGTGGTCCTTGCAAATAGCAACTCACGCGTTCTTGATGCCCACATCTCTCTCGTTTTCAGGCACTTTTCAACCACGACGAGCACTCAACGCCAAACAATTTATATCGATAACCTCCAAGCCTCCAACTTCGGTGAACCCGTCCCAACGTGGGCTGGACTCGGCTCGGATGCACTCTGGACAAGCCCTGAAAACTGGCTGCGGAGTCTCCCGCCCATCGCCGGCGAGAACATCGTCTTCACCGGATCTGCCGGTCTGGCACCTGACAACGACATGCCTGAAGACACAAGCTTCAACAACATCTCCTTCGAAGCCACATCGACATCTTTCAATCTAATCGGCAACCGCATTGATCTCGCTGGAGGTGTTTCCAATCTTTCTGCCACCAACCAAACGCTCCAACTCCCCCTCCTTTTCAATTCTTCACACACTCTCAATAACTCGACGAGCAACACAGCGCTCAACTTCGACGAGGTGATTTCCGGCAGCGGCAGCATCGAAAAAACCGGCTCAGGAACTGTCGAACTAAGAGCAGAAAATACCTACAGCGGACCGACAACCATCACAGGAACCGGCGCGGTTAATACTCATGCCCTCTCGGTCTTTAACCTTACCAACGGCGACTTGCCTTCTTCCATTGGTTCTTCTTCCAGCGCAGCCTCCAATCTCATTCTTAACGGCGGGGAACTCCGCTACTCAGGCAGCGGAGACTCCACCGACCGCCTCTTCACCATCAATTCAAACAGCTATATCAACAACAACGGCAGCGGACCTCTCGCTTTCAGCAATCCTGCCGCCTTTGAGCACGCGAACACGTCTGTCACCCGAACGCTCAATCTTGGCGGATCCTACACGGCCGCCCCTAACACATTCGCACCACAGGTCACCAACACCTCAGGCACAGGCCTCACCGGACTGACCGTCCGCGGCGGAACATGGGTCGTCAGCGGTGCAAATACCTACACCGGAAACACGACCATCAACTTCGGCGCGAAACTCAGCATCAGCTCGGACGCGAACCTCGGCAATGCCACCGGAGTCGGAAAATTCACAATCGCCGGAACACTCATCTGCACCGATGACATCACCCTCAACACGGCCCGCGGCATCTACGCTGGCAGCGCAACCGCCGCCGGCAATGCAATCATCGAGGTCGCTGACGGAAAAAATGTTAGCCACGACGGCGTGATCTCCAACAACCTCGGCGGCAGCGCGGTCGGTGCGGACTCTCTCACGAAATCCGGTCTCGGAACGCTCACACTCGGCGCGGCCAATACCTACTCCGGCACAACAACAATCAGCGCTGGAACTCTTGCCCTCGGCGAAAATGCTTCTTTCTCAGCCTCCACCAGCATCAGCGTCCGCACGGATGCAATTCTGAATCTGTCGGCAAAATCCACCGCATTCCCCTTCCTCAACACACAGACTCTCAGCGGAAGTGGAACCATCAGTGGCCAAGCCATCACCGTAGCTGGCTCACTTTCCCCCGGCACCAGCAGCATCGGAACGCTCACCACCGCCGACCTAACCACGGAAGCAGGTGCCAACATCATCTTGCAAACCAACTCGGCCAGCATCACTTGCGACTCGATCGCGGTCATCGGCAATCTGAATATCAACCCGGAAACCACGCTTTCGCTCTCAGAAACGGCCTTGACTCCGAGCTTGATCCCTAACGGCGAAAAACTCACCCTTGCCAGCTACACCGGAACTTTCAGCGGATCATTCAAGGACCTCCCTGAAGGCGGATCAGTCATCATCGGCGATAACGAGTTCACTCTGTCCTACACCGACAATTCGGCAATCACACTTACCAGCATCAACCCCGCAACCGCAGATCCATTCACACTCTGGATCGACTCGTTTGTCTCACTGACAGATCCAGCCGGAAAAACGCGAATCGCGGATCCAGATGGCGACGGCCGCAGCAACTTCGAGGAGTTTGCCTTCGACAGCGACCCCACAAATCCTGCAAACGACGGCAAAATCCAAAGCCGCATCGTGGCAATTGAAGGCAGTTCATACCTCACGCTCACCTTGCCCGTTCGCGATTCCGCCGCTTTTTCCGGGACTCCTTCCCTCACCTCCACCCCTGTGGACGGAATCACCTACAGCATCAGCGGCAGCTTGGACCTGAGCGCATTCACCGCGGAAGTCTCGGAACTCACTCCCGCACTGGCGACGGAACCGCCTCTCAGCACGGGTTGGTCTTACCGCAGCTTCCGCCTCAATTCGCCGACTTCCGGGCAATCACGCGGCTTCCTACGCGCCGGCCTGCTTGATGGCGCACCCTGAAATATCCTATCCTTCTTCCTCATAAACCCAAAAGCGAACTTCTCCCATGAAACCGAAATTCACCAAGCTTGCTCCCCGTGCAACAAGCCTAGCATGCGCCTCGATTCTTGTTTCCATGCAGTCCAATGCACAGGAATTCATCAAATCCAATGACGCAAA
>JBILPN010000314.1:0-4879 GCA_044373865.1 Luteolibacter sp.
TTCGGCCTGGCTTGCTCCAAGCTGTCTTCAAAAAGATGTCTCCCGGATCAAAAGTGATCCTCGCCCTCGACAATGACGAGGGAGGAGACACCCTAGCCGAGAAGTTAACGGCTATTTTCCGCGATTCTGGCCTCGCTGAGGTCAATCTCGTGCTCGACCGTCAGAGCTAGCGGAGAAGACTGGAATGATGTTCTACAGGCTTCTACGAGCCAAGGATTTGAAGAACCAGATTGAAATCTCTTGCCCTGAAGGCTAGTTCCGTCTATAATAGCTGAAATAGCCGAAAGAATACCAATGCTTACCTTCACTGCCAACGATGCAAAAAACAAATTTGGTGAGGTGATCGACGCCGCCTTGCAAAGCCCGGTTTCGATCACGAAACACAACCGCCGCACTGTGGTCGTTCTCTCCGATGCAGAATACCGAAATCTCGTTCGAATGGGACACGACAGACTGATGGCTGAGGTGAAGGCCGGATTCGATCAGCTCGACAGGGGAGAGGTGGCATCCAGGACTACCCGCCAGATTGCCAATGATGTTCGCAGGCAATTTCTTGATGGGAAACTCTGAGGTTTATGAGTTCCTTCATTTTATCTCCCTTCGCCGAGGAAGACCTGAAGGCGATTTACACGTATACGGCCTTGAATCACGGCCTCGATCAACTCGATATTTATGCCGCTCAGATTGATGCGGCCATAGAAGAGATCGCGGAAGACCCGATGCGCCCGCGCAGCCGGGCGCGGGATGATCTTTTCACGGGCTGCCGTTTCTACCCTGTGGAGCATCATTTTCTCGTCTATCGTGTGAAACATGGCTGCGTCGAGGTGGGAAGGGTGCTTCACGAAGCCATGAATTTTCCAGCTCACGTTTCCGACTCCAGTAATTTTTGTGATGGTTGACGGGTTGCGTTGCTCCCGCAGTAGGCTTCGGAATCGGAGCAATGCCGATCTGTGATCATTGAACAAAGCATGACTTTTCGGTGACCACTCGGAAGCCCACGGTTCATTCATGGCCTGCAAGCTGGCGATGCGTTGGGGCTGTCGAGCAGCTCCCCTGCATGGGACATCGCGAAGCATCTGGCGGTCGAATACCGCATGGGCGGCAAGTGTTGCAGTCCCCGCATCGGTTTCCAAAAGTCCTGATTTCCGGTTCCCTTCGAGCGGCAGCTGGCGCTGGGCCGCCTGCAACTCATCTATGCCAAGTATGAATCAGGACTTTTGGACAGCGATGCGCGAATGTGGCGAGGAATCGATGCTGGAACAAATCTTGAGAAAGCACGGCTGGCCAGGCATCGTTGGAC
Organism: Luteolibacter sp.; assembly: GCA_044373865.1. GTDB lineage: Bacteria > Verrucomicrobiota > Verrucomicrobiia > Verrucomicrobiales > Akkermansiaceae > Luteolibacter. The sequence goes on from JBILPN010000314.1 coordinate 1,301, forward strand.
GCGCTACGCCCGCCGCTGGGGGTGGATTGCTCGAATGACTGGGAGCAACAAGGGCGTCCATGAAACGGAGTTGTGCCAAGCAAAACGCCCACCGAGGGGTGGGCGTTTCTCAAAGTTGGCGCTGCGCTTGCGGCAGTTGAAGTTGAGCATGAAATCAATCGGATTTGCTAATTGGGAGAAGTCCTAACTGGAACGCTTTGGCAATGGCGGAAGGTGCGTTCGGGGCATTGAGTTTTTCGTAAATATGACCCACGTGACTCACCACCGTGGTGAGGCTGATGCGCAATCCTTCGGCGATTTCTTTTTTCACGCGGCCTTCAGCAAGCATGTTGAGGACTTCCAATTCACGCTTCGAGAGTAAGTGCTCGATTTCGTGTGGCGGGAGTTTGGTCTTGAGCGTCGTGAGGACAAACTTTGCCAACTTGGTATCCAGCGAGGCTCCGCCCTCCATGACAGTTCGGATCCCTTCGGTGATTTGTTTCACGGTCGAGGATTTGAGGAGGTATCCGGATGCGCCTAGCATGATCGCCTTGAGGACATCTTCTTCCCGATTGGACTGGGTGAGGACAATGATTTTGGCAGCTGGCATCTCGGTGCTGAAGTGGGGTATTGCCTCCAAACCGCCCAAGCCTGGAAGATGCAGATCGAGAAGGATGATGTCGGGTTCTTCGCGCATCTCGCGATCCCGAAGGCTGCGCAGGGCTCGCTCCGTGGTTCCGAACTGGCTGGTCATTTCCATGTCGAACTCTTTGCTCAGGGCAAGCTCGACGATTTCCCGGTATTCGGGGTGATCTTCCACCATCATGATGCGAATTTTCCGGTTCATGGTATTTTGAATAGTTTGTGAAATCCCCATTTTCGGGTTTTGAGATCGAGTTCGATGCAGGTTCCTCCCTCGGGAGGAGTTTTGACGGTGATTGTGGCTCCCAGTAACTTCGCCCGGCGCTTGAGTGAGGCGGGAGCACCATCGTTCTTGGAGACTTCCAATCCCCGGCCATTGTCGCAAATTTTCATCTGGATGCGATCGGACTCGGCCATCAGCTCGGTCGTGTAGCGGGTGGCTCCGGAATGACGGCTGATGTTTACAAGGCATTCCTTGTAAAAGAGAAAAAGATCCGCCCGGGTGCGGGGGGGCAGTGCGTTGATGTATTCTTCTCCTACGATTGAAATTTCATGGTCGAGTTTCGCCATGATGCGATTGGATGCCCGCTGCATGTCGGCCTGCAGGTCGTTATAGAGTTCCTTGGCGGACAACATGTCGCTGCAATGCCTAACAGCGATTCCCGAACGTTCGGTTTCAGAACGGATCCGCCGATAGAGCGTGGCCATTTCGGTAGGGGAGTCCCCGGCGTCTGCGGCGAGATCGCTCAACAGCCCGATGGTGTGGAGGTTGGCACCGAGTTCGTCGTGGAGGTCCGCCGCCAGACGTTCCCGGATGCGGGCGACTTCTCGCATCCGCCTGATTCGCTCAATGAGGATGATGGAAACGATTCCTGCGGCAAGTAGCACGGCCAACCAACCCAAGCGGTTCAGATTGGTTTTTTGGCGCAGATGGCGGCGGTCCAATTCCCGGGTGATGACAGGGCGCTCTGTTTCCAGTTCATGGCGCCGGGCCAGTTGGTTCAACCAGCCTCTAACAGGCATGATTTTACCATAAAGGTTGCGACCATCCGTCAGCGAGGCAAGTGATCTCACGGGGGTGTTTACCGTGACATCAGCTTGGGTCGGAATGGACAGCGCTACATTGCGGCCCTTGGAAAACAGCTCGATCTCAGCGGCTCCAAACTGAGTTCCTTTAATATTCTCCAGAGTGTTGATGAACGGCTCCACAACCCCCAAGCGGACGTAGCGGCAAGAGGTGATAGGAAAGCGCCGCATGATGATGGGCCCGACATCATAGACGGATTCGATGGTGTATTCGACGAGTCGAATGGTGTCTGAGAAATCCGGGTCGTTTGCTCCTTCAAGCACAAAGCGGCGGGGGACGCCGAAGCCATCGCTGATGGACTGGGGAACGGTATCGCTAAGGTCGGTGGCATGAAAGTGGATCCGATCCAGTGGCATGCTCTCGCCGAGGTCCCAGGTGATGGACAGTTGTTCGCCAATGTCGGTTTTGCTGAGGAATGCCAGACTTTGCTCGCCTTCGGCAGCATCCATTAGATAGGGGACGAAGCCGTCCACCGTGTATTTTTGGTCCCATCCGAGACCTCCGGATGAAGCGGGTGATGAGGTTTGGATAGGCCTCCGAAGCGCGACATTTTCCTCGCCGCTGAAAACGAAGATCTCGGCCAGTTGCAAGATATACTTTCCGTCCCACGCGCGCGGTGACATGATTATGGTTTCCACACGGATCCAGGATGCAATGGTCCCGGGGCACGGAATCACGAGCGGTGCGATGCGAGGCAGTAGGCGCGGCGAAGATCCGTAGCTTGCCACCACGGTGCCGACCGGATCGCTTGCGGTGCCGGCGATGATTTTGAACTCGCGCGGGAAACCATCGGCACGGAACCCGGTCTTGGTATCGCGCCAGAGAGCCGGAACCAATACAATCTGGTCGATGACCACCTCGTCGCCGAGATCGATTTGGATTGATTCCGGGGCCTTGGGAGAGCTGTGGGCCTGGGATCGGTAGCCCACCGATCCGACACCGCTCAGCAGACTCAGAGAAGCAAGCTGATTGAGCTCATGGTCCACGGCGGCGAGGCGCTGCTCGAGATCGGTTTGGGAAAGCGTGCGGACCCGGGATTCGGCATCCACGAGATCATCGGCTGCCTGGAGGGTTCCGGTGCCGCATAGAAGAGCTACGACGATTGCGAAGGCGTTTAGGATCGCTCCGCCACCACGCAGGGCCTGATCAAACCCAAGAGGCAAACGCCTGAGTCTGTGGAGTGGATTCGGTTTCATGGAGCGTCCGTTCACTTGCCGGACTTAAGTGCAACCGGGTTGACTAGGCCAGAAGGAATCAACTGCGGCGAGTGTTTGGTTTAGCAGCAAGCTGTCTCAGTTGGGAATCTTGGTGGATGTGGGATCCATGCGTTTCATGTCGGCCTCGGTCGGGCCGCCGCCGAATTTTTTCCAATACATCGCCTTGAACGGATTGATGGTCGGTCCGATGGCGTTCTCATTGACGAGGTGGGGTTGCACGTCGGCCCACCATTGCTCGTAGGTGGCACGCAGCGATGTCACGACATCGGGGTGATCGGCGATGATGTTGGTTGTTTCACCGGGGTCGGTTTTTAAATCGTAGAGTTCCGTGTTGTTGACGAGGGTGAAGCGCGAATTTTGAATTGCGCACTCCTTGTATTTCGAGCCCGCGGGTGACTGGCCTTTTCCCCAGCGACCGACGTGATGAACGAGGGTGCGCTCGGGCCATGCGGCTTCCGGATTCTTGAGCAGTGGAAGTAAGCTTCTGCCTTCAATTTGTTTCTTCACCTCGTCGGAAAGCGCGGCTTCGGCAATCGCGGTGAGCGTGGGGAAAATGTCGATGTGTGCGGTTAGCGAATCGCAATCGGTTCCTGCCGGGATGCCACCGGCAGGCCAGCGGAAAAAGCATGGTGCCCGGGTGCCTCCCTGATAGGA
>JBILPN010000316.1:0-4865 GCA_044373865.1 Luteolibacter sp.
GACAAGAAATTTCCCGCAAAGGCCGCAGTGGTGGTTCGCGGAAAAATTTTCCCACAGTTTCTCAAAACTGGAAGTCCCTGCCAGACAAGCCATTGAGAGGATTCATCGAGATTCCCTGCCGCTTCGTGATTGCACAGCGCCGCAGCAGCGTGCAGAAAGCTTCCAGACGCGCATCCCGCAAGCACCGAGATTCCCGGGCATCCGCCAGCGGTCGCCATCCACGCAAGTCACCATTCCAAGCCCTAAAAATCTCAGCGAAAGCGTCCTCGACCTCCCTCTCCAAACTCGCCACCCTCCCGCCAAACCAGCCTCTCCTCTCACTCCATGGAAACACTCATCCGCCTGCCCGAATCTGACACGCCCAGCACCATCGCTGAAATCCTTGCCTCCCTGCGCAAGGAACACCTCGAGCCCCGCCACGAAGCCAAGGCCTGGGGCGACTGGATCTATCTGCAAAGCTACACCACCGTCATCAGCATCGAGTGCAACCGCGGGCTCAGCAGCTCCGCCACCATTGAGCATGGCGAGGGCGAGGAAGAAGGCGAGCCGGCCGCCTCCTTGTTCCGTGCCTTTGCCCGCTTGGGCTGGCACGGAATGGATGACGACGGCGAGTATTCACTCGCCTGATTGACCACCGTTCACTCCCACTCGATGCTGGCCGGTGGCTTGGTGGAAATATCGTAAAGCACGCGGTTGATTCCGCTGACCTCGTTCAAAATCCGGTGGCTGGTTTCCCGCAGCAGGATGGGCGGCAGCTCCACCCAGTCCGCGGTCATGGCGTCCTCCGACACCACCGCGCGCAGGGTGATCGCCCACTCATAACTGCGTTCATCCCCCTTCACCCCCACGGTTTTCACCGGGATCAGGCCGGCGTAGGCCTGCCAAACTTTATCATACCACCCGTGCTCCTTGAGCTTGCCGATGAAAATCGCGTCGCACTCACGGATGATGCGCAAGCGGTCCTCCGTCACCACCCCAGGGCAGCGCACCGCCAAGCCCGGACCGGGGAAAGGGTGGCGCTGCAAAATATCTTCCGGAATCCCAAGCGAGGTGCCCAACTCGCGGACCTCATCTTTGAAAAGCTCCGCCAAAGGCTCCAAGACCTTCCCCTGCGCTTGCAGTTCCAGGATGCGATCGACCCGGTTGTGGTGCGTTTTGATCTTCGACGCCTTCGACTTGGCGTTGGACGCGCTTTCAATCACGTCCGGATAGAGCGTGCCCTGCGCCAACATTTCCGCATCCCCCACCGAGTCCCAGAACACATCAATGAACAAATTGCCAATGATCACCCGCTTTTTCTCCGGGTCATCCACGCCATCGAGTGCTGATAGAAAACGCTCCGCGCAATCCACCGTTTCAATCGGCACACCCATGCGCTCAAAATTCTTCCGCACCTCGATCCCCTCATCCTTCCGCATCAACCCGTGATCCACAAAGATCGCGCGCACATTCGCGCCGGCCTCATGCAAGAGCACCGCCAAGACCGTGCTATCCACCCCGCCAGAAACCCCGCAAACCACCTGCTTGTCACCCACGATCCCGCGAATGCTCTCAATGATCTCGCGCTTGAAATCCTCAATGTGGAAGGGCTGGAGATTGCTGGAGTGCTCCAAGAAATTTTTCAAAATCTGCAAGCCCTCATGGCTGTGCGTCACTTCCGGGTGATACTGAATCCCGAAAAAGCGCTCGTTCCATTGCAAGGAAACCGGGGTTCCATGCTGGTTCGAGGCAATCACCTGCGCGCCGTCCGGAATGATTTTCACCGTGTCCGAGTGGCTCATCCAAACCTGCGACGACGCCGAAACCCCCTGATAGAGGCCGATGCATTCGGTCGGGAACAAACTCGCCGGCCCGTATTCACGACGCGTGCTGGACTCCACCGTGCCGCCGAATTTGATATTCAACAACTGCATGCCATAACACACGCCCAAGACTGGAACCCCGAAGGCGAGCAAGGCCTCAAAATCCAAGTCCGGCGCATCCGGCTCACTCGTGCTCTTGGGACCACCGGATAGAATGATCGCACCCGGCTGGCCGATGTTTGGAAAATCCTCGATCGCATAAAGCTTGGCGAAGTAGCCCAACTCGCGAACGCGGCGGACAATCAGTTGAGTGTATTGCGAGCCGAAGTCGATAACGGCGACGTGATGGGAATCGTGCATGGAAGATGAATTTCTAAGTCGGGAAAATGAAAGTCGAAGCAGGTTTAACTGAGTGGCTGATAGTTGGTGGGCTCTTCGGTCATGACGATGTCATGCACGTGGCTTTCGCGCAGGCCACCCGCCGTGACGCGCACAAAATTCGCGCGCTCGCGGAGTTCACCAAGCGTCGAGGCGCCCACGTAACCCATGCCGGACTTCAGGCCGCCCATGAGTTGGAAAATCACATCCGAAAGCGGCCCTTTGTAAGGCACCCGGCCCTCCACTCCCTCCGCAACAAGTTTGCCGGAGCTGTTCTGCCCGTAGCGGTCGCCTGCGCCTTTTTGCATCGCACCGATCGAGCCCATGCCACGGTAAGTTTTAAAGCGGCGGCCTTGGCTCTGCACCGTTTGCCCGGGGCTTTCGCGAGTTCCAGCCAGCAGCGAGCCTAACATCACGAGATCCGCCCCGGCGGCCAAAGCCTTCACGATGTCACCCGAGTAGCGGATGCCTCCGTCTGCAATGACCTTCACGCCCGCCTCGCGGCACACATTGGCGACGTTGCGAATGGCGGTAAATTGCGGCATCCCGACACCGGAAATGACGCGCGTGGTGCAAATCGAGCCCGGCCCGACCCCAACCTTCACGGCACTGGCCCCGGCCGCGACCAAGTCACGCGCGCCCTGCTCCGTCACCACATTGCCAGCCACAACCGGCACATCTGAAAGGCCGCGCAGTTTGGCAATGACATCCATGACATGCCGCGTGTGTCCTGTCGCCGCATCGATAAACAAGGCGTCCGCTCCGGCGTCGATCAAGACGCGCCCGCGATCGAGGCAGTCCGGCCCGACCCCAACGGCGGCACCGCAACGGAGTTGTCCATTGCCGTCCTTGGCGGCATTGGTGAAGGTGATGCGCTTCTCGATGTCCGAGCCCGTGATGAGCCCGACCAAGCGGCCATCGCCATCCACCAGCGGCAATTTTTCAATCCGGTTTTGATAAAGGATCCGCCGTGCCTCCTCAAGGCTGGTGTTGGCAGGCGCGGTGATGAGTTTCTCGCGCGGCGTCATCACGTCGCAGACGCGGGCGTCGATGCGGTCCAAATACCGGACGTCCCGGCCAGTAACCATCCCTTCGAGCCGCCCCTCCGCATCAATCACGGGAAAGCCTGAAAATCCATTCTTGGCCATGATCGCACGGACGTGATCAACCGAGTCCTCCTTGCGCACCGTGTGCGGCTTCTGGATCACCGCATTTTCCGAGCGCTTGACCCGCGAAACCATCGCCGCTTGCTCATCGATCGGGCAGGCGCGGTGAATCACCCCCATGCCACCTTCGCGAGCCAGAGCGATCGCCAAGTCATGCTCGGAAACCGTATCCATCGCCGCTGAAACCACCGGAAGAAAAAGCGGAATGCCCGCTGTCACGTGCGTCGAAAGGTCTGCTTCGCCCGGAAGAACCGAGCTCAGAGCCGGCACCAAAAGCACGTCGTCAAATGAAAGTCCTAAAGAAATCTCCGCCATGGGGAAGTCAATAGAGGGGCCTGCCACCCCGCAAGTGCGAATTTTCGGCGATTGTTGACAAGCGGCATGAAACCTTGATTCCCAAGCATCCGCCCGCACAAAAAATTTCCCGAGCCCGCGTGCCGGAACCACCGCCGACGACGAGTTCAGTCGATGATCCGCCGCATCGGAATCATGTTCGAATACTCGAAACCGCGCTTTTTGAAAAACTCTTGGGATTCCGCGCTGATTCGGTCCGTCAGCAAGGTGATCCGCTTGAAATGCTTCTGCTTCGCAAACTCTGCGACGTAGTCGAGCAGCATCCCGCCGTAGCCTTGCCCGCGGTGGTCGGGATGAATCACCACATCTTCCATCAGAATCACGAAGCCGCCGCGCGCCGTGGAAATCGTGAACAGCAAATTCACCATTCCAAAGATCCGATCATCATTGCGCACCACAAAAATCCGCCCACGGCTTGGCTGTTCTAAAATCAACTCCAAGCCCCGCTCCTGCACGGCACGGTCTGGCGTGAAGTCTCCAGACAGCGAAAACAAACTCATCACCAACTCGGTCAAAGCTGGTAAGTCCTCAATTGTCGCCGGCTCGACGCGGGGATGGTCGTCCCGCAATTTTTGGGTTTGCGCCATGCTATTGTCGTTCACAGACGAAATACTGGCATAAATTCAAATCGCAGGCACGAATTTTCCTAAGCCCGCAAATTTTCATCATAACTCACTATGAACCAAGAAGATCTGGGCGATTTTGACGGGTCCTCAGGAGCGCTTGCTCGGACTTCCAAGCGGCAATTTTCGCGTGGTTGCCAGAAACCAGCACCTCCGGCACACGCAGGCCGCGGAAGTCGATCGGCCGGGTGTAAGCGGGAGCCTCCAGCAAGTTCGGGTCTGAAAATGATTCATCCACCGGCGAGCGCTCATCGCCCAAAGCACCGGGCAGCAGGCGGATCACCGCATCGCAAAGCACCGCAGCCGCCAGCGCACCGTTGGTCAAAATGTAGTCGCCAATCGAAATTTCATCGTCCACCAAGGCCTCGATGACCCGTTGGTCCACCCCTTCATAATGCCCGCAAAGGATGAGCAGATGCGCTGCGGATGAGAGTTCCTGTGCCATTTCCTGCCGCAAAGGGCGTCCCTGTGGCGTCATTAAAATCACCCGTGTGTCAGCCCGCCGCAAGGCCTCGACCGCCGCAAACAGAGGCTCGGGCTTT
>JBILPN010000317.1:0-4858 GCA_044373865.1 Luteolibacter sp.
CTTTGTATAAACCTCCTTCGAGACGGAGAACATCGTGCCGTGACGGATTCCTTTGGGAAACTTGAGCCGACCGGTGATGGGCTCCCAGGTTTTCAGGTCGGCGCTGTGCATCCCTTCGTAACGTTTACGGGTGTAGGCGTCGAAATACAAATTCCAGCCGCCATCGGGGATGCGCAGCATCGAGGGTCCCTCGACCCAGTTGGGTGAGATCGGATCGGACGCCGGACCGAAGGGACCCGTCATCGAGTCCCCCCATGCAAGGCGGATGTTCTTCTTCGGTTCCGGAGCCTTGCTTTCATCCTTGAAGACAAGCAACCAGCGCTCGCCGGCGCGGACCACAGTGCCGTCGATCGAGTTAAATCCCGGATCGTAGAACAAGCGGGTATCGCTGAATTTCTGAAAATCCCGGGTGGTGATGAAATAGTGGCGGTGATTGGCAGTGGCGCCGTCCCGTGTCTTATCGCCTCGCGGATCGTCCGTGTCCGGAAAACGCCCGGGAATGGTCGAGGCCCAGAGGATCATGAACAGGCCGTCTTCCGGGTTGTAATGGAGTTCGGGAGCCCAGGTGTTCAGGGCTGTGGGTTCGTGTTCCATGACCGGAAGCCAGCGTGGTTCCGACCAGGTAACCAGGTCCTTGGACGATGCGTAGCCGATGCCTTTCTCCCACCAACCCGCAGTCCAGACCACGTGGAAGGTGCCGTCACCTCCCTGCACGATGCTCGGATCGCGGATCAATCCATCGGCGAGTTTCGAGGTGAGGAACGATTTCCCACGGGCGAGGTTTTCCCACTCCAGACCATCACGACTGGCGGCGAGGTGCATCCCGGATTCGCCGTTCTTCTTGAAGTAGCTAAAGAGATAGAATGGCGCCTCCTCCGCGGCCCGCAGGATGTCAACCGCGAGAAGCGAGATCGCAACCAGCGCTCTCAGGGGAAGTATTTGTTTTAGAATCATAAGTGTCTTTAAATCATGACAAACCCATCAGATGGCTCTCAACGCTTCTTGCCTTTGGCTTTCGGAAACACTCCAACCCGCTTGGCCCAGAGGCTCCACTGATTGGAGAGGTCTTTGACAATTTCTGTTTTCCGGGCGGCGAGGTTGTCGAGTTCGGTGCCATCCTCCGCGATGTGATAGAGCTCCCATTTCATTTTCTGCAATCCCTTCGGCGGTGAGACATCACGCCCGACGAGTTTCCAATCGCCATCGATGACGAAGGCATTGTTTTCGTGCTCCATGAACAGCGGCGACTTGCGGCCGAGCGGCTTGCCGTCGAAGGCGGGAGTGAGTGAAATCCCGTCAAACGGCGGGACCGGCTTGCCGCGGTTTTCTCCCGGGTAGGACGCGCCGGAGACTTCAAGGATGGTGGGCATGATGTCGATGAGATGGGCGGGTTCGCGGAACCAGTCGCGGCCAGGCTGGATGCGTGCTGGCCAGTGGGCGATGAAAGGCGTGTTCGAGCCGCCTTCGTGGGCAAAGTGTTTGTAAAGTTGATAGGGCGTGTTAGAAGCGTTTGCCCATGCTTTGCCATAATTCGGAAGATTGAGCGCGGTCCCTGGAGCGCGGTCCTTGATGGGATCGCCCTGGCCGATGAGAGAGCCCTCGGCACAGGCTCCGTTGTCCGAAAGAAAGAGAATGAGGGTGTTGTCGTAGGCCTTGTGGGTTTTGAGTGTTGCGAGCAGATCGCCGATCTTCTGGTCCACCCGGTCGATCATCGCGGCGTAAGCGGCCATCCGGAGATCGCAGGCTTCCTGTTTCTTCTCGTCGAGGGTGTCCCACGCGGGGACATCAGGATCGCGCGGTGTGAGTTTCCATGAACCGGGAATTTGACCGGAGGCGAGTTGGCGCTGGTAGCGTTGTTCGCGGAGTTTGTCCCAGCCGATGCGGTAGTTGCCGCGGTATTTTTCGAGTTCCTCGTCGGGAGCATGGATCGGCCAATGAGGTGCCGTGTAGGCGAGATACAGAAAAAACGGATCGTCTTTGGTGGCACCTTTTTTGTGTTCATTGATGAAACGGATCGCGTGATCCGTGAAGGCATCGGTGGTGTAGAAACGCCGGTCCGTGGTGCTCTTGGGATGGGGATCCGGAGTGTTGCCGTCATACATGATGCGCCAGTCGTAGGGCTCGAAATAGTGGGTCGCTCCACTGAGGCATCCATAGTAGCGGTCGAAGCCGCGCTGGAGCGGCCAATCCGCCTGATCGGAGCCGGATAGATGCCATTTTCCGGTCATGAAAGTGGCGTAGCCGGCGGACTTGCAGGCTTGGGCGAGGGTGATGCAGGAATCGTTCAGGTTACCGGCATAGGCAGGCGGGCGGGCGCTGCCACCGGGCGCTTTTTCTCCGGTCATGTGGCCGATGCCGACTTCATGCGGATGGAGTCCGGTCATGAGTGTGGCCCGGGTGGGACAGCAGCGGGCGGAGTTATGGAATTGAGTGAAACGCAAGCCGCTTTTGGCAAGGGCAGCGAGATTGGGGGTATCGATCTCGCCGCCATAGGGAGCGATGTCCGAGTAGCCCATGTCATCGACCATGATGACAATAATGTTGGGGTTTTCCGCCGCACCGAGGAGGTGGACAAGGAGGAGTGAGGCAATGGCGAAAACGGGCTTCATGTAGATGGTTGGATTGACTGGATGTTAGTGAATCACGGCGACGACTTCGGTGTTTCCGAAGGGAATTCTCCCACTTGTTCCAGCAGCTTTCCCAAGCTTAAAATTTCATCGGCGTGACGCGGATTACCACTCAAATCCTGGGTTTCCTGAGGATCGTTGAGTTCATCATAGAGCTCGGAAGTGCCATCGCTCCAACGCGTGTATCGCCAACGGTCCGTGCGGATGCTCTGGCCGTAGCGGCCTTTGTCGCGCACGACCAGAGTGAAGGCGGCTGCCTTGCCGGGACTTGTGGGATCAATGAGAAGCGGACGCAAACTCTGACCGGCAAGTTCATGGGATGCTGAGACGCCGCAGTAGTCGATGACCGTCGGATACAAGTCCACGAGTTCAACCAGCGAGTGACACACCTGACCGGCTTGCGCACCCGGTGCGCACACGATCAACGGCACGCGACAACTGCGCTCGAACAACGTATTTTTGTTCCACCATCCTCGCTCATTGTGGTGGTAGCCATTGTCACCTGCCAGAATGACCACCGTGCTCTCCCACAGCTTCAAGCGGTCCAGCGTGTCCATCAATCGGCCCACTTGCGCATCAGTAAATGAAACTCCTGCGTAATACCCGCGTTGGAATTCCGCCCGCTCCTCGTCGGTAAATGCATCGAATGCCTCAGCGAATTTTCCGCCAGGCATGGCCAGCGGCAGTGCGCGTGTCATGTCCGCCGGGTCGTGGTAAAGCGGCAACGATCCGACTGGATAGAGATCAAAGTATTTCTTGGGCGCAACGAATGGATCATGCGGACGATGGAATCCCGCACCTACAAACCACGCTTGGCCCGACCCGGTATACCGTTCGATCGCGGCGATGGCATGCAATGCCGTCTGGCCGTCGGGTTGATCATCGTCGGTGCCGGATGTCGCCCCCCAGCTGCACCAGGGCAATTTCCCACCGGTCAGGTTTCGACCTTCAAGGACAAATCCGGCAGGAGTCGCATGAAACATTTCAGCTTCGTCCCATGACTTTCCGACATCCATCATGCGATCATTCGATTGGTTCACATGATAGATTTTGCCATACGAATTTGCTTTCCACCCCCGCTGCCGGAGGACCTGCGGCATGGTGAGGATGTCGGGCAGTTTCGAGCGGAAGAAGGTATTGTTATTCGTCACCCCCGTCTGCTCGCAGCGCAGCCCGGTCATGAATGAAGTCCTGCTGGCATTGCAAACCGGATACTGTGCGTATGCTCGATCGAAGCGCACGCCACGCCCGGCGAGGCGATCCATGTTGGGCGTCTTCGCCAAGGTATTTCCATAGCAACCCAGAGTATCCCGCAAATCGTCGGCAACAATCAACAGGACGTTAGTTTTCGATCCGGCGGCCATGGCAGTTGCCGCAAGCAGCGCGAAGGCAGTCGCCCCAAGCATTGCCTGACAGAAAATGGATGAGAACCGTAATCCGTTCGAATGCGTCATGGACTGGGCCTTCAATCGCCCGGTTGGGCGGATGGCGCTTCGGTGAAATGACGGGCTCTTTAGGCGGTGACCCCCACTGTGGACAGAATAATACATCGGTAGGAGTTTCATGGAGGCAGATTGATGCATCGGAAGAAATGCTTGGCTTTTGTGCGGCAATGCCGAGCTCGTGTCAAACCGGGTCAGGCCTACCTGTATGAAAGGAGGGTTCCGTTCGGAATGCAAAAAACATGTTAAATTGTCCACCACTGCAAGACCGCGCACTTTCTCAGGACCTTCGTCCCGGTCGCTCCACTGGATTTCGCGGATTCCGAGGGACGTTTCTCAAAACTGATGCCGCACCACAAACTTGGCACCACCATCTCAGCCTCGCCGCGCGATCGTTCCGGTGTTGCCCCCGCTATTCCTAACACGAAGACTCCCCCATCAATAAGCATTTTTGGCCTCAATCGCACGGCTTTACGGCCTGCTGACTACGCTTGAAGACGCACTTTCTGGACACCGACCTAGCCTCGCTTCCAGGCGAGTTGGTTTCCACTAAGTTTCAGTAGAGTCTTTCAGTCGCTCGCTGTTTCTACGTTCTCCTTTAGGATTTATGTTTTGGTTTATGAGCGCCACCCCAGTCTCTTAGGACTTAGGCTGGTGCCGAGGAAATCGCTTTTTCCGGTAGGTCCCTAAAACAGCCGTTGGGGCGGTCCGGAGGGGGCGGCGAAAAGGGAGGCCTAGCATTTGACTATTAAACATTTGACACTTGGTAGATGATTTGGATAGATTTCG
>JBILPN010000318.1:0-4851 GCA_044373865.1 Luteolibacter sp.
TTTAGCGCAGGCGGGCGAGCGAGTTTCCGCCGACGGCGACGCGGTATTTCCGAATTGCATCCACGATGCTATCCGCCAGTGCGTTTTGATAGACGGGTTTGTCGATGAGGCGAGCTTCGAGAGGGTGACTCATGAAGCCGCCTTCAAACAAAATTGCGGGGTGGCGGACGCCGGTTAGGACGCTGAAGCGAGCGCGTTTGATTCCGCGGTCAAAGGTGTTGCGCCCGAGTTTATAAAGGATTGAGCCGTGGACAGCCGTGGCCAGAGCGATGTTGGCGGAGTCGTGATGATTTCCGGCTTGAGAAACTTGGTCATCCGAGCGAATGGTTCGGCCGTAATGAGAGACGCCGGGAGGCGAGAGTGTGAAGGTCTCGATTCCGCGAGCGGCGTTGCCCCCTGAATTGAAATGGAGGCTGATGTAGATGGCGCTTTGTTGGATGCGATTGGCGAATTCAACGCGTTCTTGGAGCGAGAGGAAAGTGTCGCTGTTGCGCGTCATGAGAACCCGGAAACCTTTGGATTCGAGATTGCGTTTTATGAGGTTCGCGAGGCGGAGATTGTAATTGGCCTCCGAGCCGAAGGCGTTGGTCGCGCCGGGATCCTTGCCGCCGTGGCCGGGGTCGAGAATGACCGTTTGGAAGCTGCCTGCGGTGCGGATGAAGTGCGGGCGGAGAACCGGGTTGATGAGTTTTTCGAAATCGATGTGAGAGACAAAAATTTTCTCACCCATTTTGGAAACTGGGTGGCTGAGAATGAATTTCACCTGGTTCATCAGGCATTCGTTGCTGCCAACCTTGAGCTTCAGTTGCACCTTCGATTTTCCGCCGCTGGTGCGGATGAGAGTGATATTGGATCCCGATTGCGAAAGCTTGTCGAACTGGTGCAGGCGGCGGATGCTGTCGAGCGACACGCAATCCCGGCCTTCAATTTTCGTGATTTCCATGCCATGCGCAGGGGCTGCGGGCGCAGGACATAAGCCGCTGAGGCTCAAAGCCGCGATGAGCGAGTGCAGGCGCACACGCCATGAGAGTGCCAAAGAATGAGAGTGGGTTGACAAGGTCAGACAGCTGGGTTTTGGCGGACGCTAGCTAAGAGAATCCCTCATGACAACTCGATTTCTTAGGCGACGACGCATTTCCAAATTCGGGCATCGTGGTCGCTTGGGCGATTGCCGATTCAGAGTGATTCGAGGAAACGGAGCTGTTCTGAAAATCGATTGCGCGGAATGGATGGGAGTGATGCAGGGGGATGAGATGTGGTGCTTGATTTGACCGCCGGGTTTGTGCAGTTTCGGACCGATGGGAGTGATGTGGGATTCTCTAAAAGTCTGGTTGGTTTGCGTGGTTTTTGCTGCGGGTTTTTTCGTGCCGTGGGCTGATGGATTTCCAGCGACGGCGATTGAGGAGGACTTTGCCCTGACCGTATGGGAGACTGAGGATGATTTGCCGAACAATGACGTTCATTCGATTGCGGCCGATGAGCGTGGATTTTTATGGGTTGGGACGGCGAGTGGCTTGGTGCGTTTTGACGGGAGTAAATTTCGGACACCGGGCCAATTGGATGAGGCATTTTTTCAGGCGTCCACCGTCTATTCCGTGGTGGAAGCCGCGCCGGAAGTGGTGGTTTTTGTGCATGATTTGGATGCACGGAACCGCCTGATGGAATGGAGTTCTGCGGGGATGCGGGAGCACCCCTTGAATGAAGTATTGGCCCCGGAGCAGCGGGTTTTGTCCGTTTTCCGTGAGCGTGAGGGAGTTTTGTGGGTTTTATTGAATGACCGGAAGTGGATTCGCTGGCAGGAATCCGGGATCGAGGTATTTCCGTCAGAAACGGGGAATTCCTCCTCGCATCCGGCGGCGGTCGTGGTGGTGGGAGCGCGCGTGTTTCTTGCACGCGGCGACGGGGTGGATGTCTATCAAGACGGGGTGATCCAGCGGCTGCCAGGAGTGATGGGAGGGCATGTGTCGATCGGTGCAGCGGCGAATGGTGGGGTGTGGATTGCGGATTCCAAAAATTTGTATTGTTGGCGCAATGGGAAGTTAGAGGTTCAGTCCATTCAGCTTCCGTTTGAAACTCCCTGGCCGCCAGATATCATGTTAGAATCAAGTGATGGTGCGCTGTGGATGTCCTTTTGGAATTCCGGGCTTTATAGGTTAGATGAGGGCCGGTTGACACAGGTTCCGACCTTGCACCGCACCCTGCGCTGTTTATTAGAAGATCGGGAGGGGAACTTGTGGGTTGGGACGGCGGGAGGCGGGTTGAATCGGATTCGTCGCTCGCCGTTTGCGTTGTGGGCTGCGGAGGTTGCGGATACGATTGGCAGTGTCTGTGAGGATGCGCGAGGGAACAAGTGGTTAGGAAATGCGCGGGGGATTTGGAAATTGGAGAATGGGCGGGCATTTGCCGCTGGGAGTGCCCCCAATTGGCCTGGGTATGCGAATGCGGTTTGCGTGGACCGCGATGATGCCTTGTGGATTGGAGGGTCGAGACAAATTTTCAGGATGCGGCAAGGAATTGATGAATATCCACTGCCGATGGCACCGGGTTTGATTCAGCATGCGTATGCGATATTTTGTGCGCGTGATGGTTCAGTTTGGGTAGGTTGTGAGAAAGGTCCCTTGCTGCGTTATGGAAGAGATGGGAGTTTGCAGAGCTATGGCGAAGAGTTGGGTTATGATGGGAGCTTTGCGCAGGTTTTTGGTGAGGATGTCGAGGGGCGTTTGTGGGTTGGAACGCGGTTGGGAGATTTGTTTTGCTTGGAAGAAGACCGTTTCGTTCGGGTCAAGACTCCATTGGCCAATTCAGGGACGGGAATTTTAACCATCACACCTGGTCGTAATGGTGCGCTGTGGTTGGGGACGCGAGGGATTGGATTTCTGCGTTTGAAGGATGGGCAATTCCGGACAGTTGGGAAGAACGTTGGTCTGCCAGATGGATTGATTGCGCAGACTGTGGCAGACGATGAGGGCAACTTTTGGGTAGGCTCTAGCAACAGTATCTTCAATGTCTCGATTGAAGATTTGGACGCTTGCGCGGATGGGAGGAAGAAGTCATTGCGACCGGTGAAATTTGGTCGTGCGGATGGGATCAATGGATTTTTCGCGACAGGGCAGCGCCAGCCATGTGCATTCCGTGGGGCAGATGGGAAAATGTGGTTTGTCGGGCGTAAGGGCGTGGTGAATTTTGATCCGACGTATTTCAAAGCTGCGCCCGTATTTGCGAGGACCTACATTGATGAAGTGCGTTCGGATGAATCTTTGTTGGAGCGTGGGAGCTCGATTCTATCATCGAACAGGCGTTTGGAATTTCGATTTACATCACCGACCTTCATTGCGCCGGATGACATGCGATTTCGTTATCGCTTGAAGGGGTTTGATGAAGAGTGGTCTGAGTCTGGAGGGCAGCGTCAGGCGGTTTATCCAAGGTTAAGACCGGGGAGATATCGCTTTGAGGTGGTTGCGAGCAGTCGGAGAATGTCATGGAACCCCGAGCCGACGACATTTGATTTTTCCGTTGCGCCGGTTTGGTGGGAGTGGTGGTGGTTGCGAGCGTTAGGCTTATTGTTTGGTGCGGCGAGTGTTGCGTGGGGGATTCGATTTTGGTCGAACCGGAGGCTGCACCGGAAGATGGAGCGGTTGAGGCAAGAGCACAAAGTTGAGCAGGAGCGCGCGCGGATTGCGCGTGATCTTCATGATGGGATTGGAGCGGGTTTGACCAAGTTAGGTTGGCTGGCGGGGGATTTGAGGGCGGATGTGATTGATGCGCCGGAGTTGCGTGAGCAATCGAGCTACCTCTGTGCAGGGATTCGTGAGTTAGCGCGTGACCTTGATGCTGCAGTTTGGGCGGTGAGCCCGAAGCACGACACCATGACCTCGTTGTTGGCGTATTTGTGTGAGTTTGCGGCAGAGCACTTTAGCAAGACGCCGATCCGCTGTCGTGTCTCGACCCCGGAGTCCTTGCCGGCAGGTTTCGTTCCGCCGCATGTGAGAAACCACCTGTTCATGGCGACTCGAGAAGCCTTGAACAATGCGCTCAAGCATTCCGGAGCCGATGAGGTTTCGTTAGGAATGTTCTATCAGGATGGTTTTTTAAAAATTGAAGTATCAGATAACGGCCAAGGGTTTGACCTTGAGAAAGCGAGAGATGGAACCCGGCAAGGATTGAAGAATCTTGAAGAGCGGATGCGTGAGATCCAAGGGCTTGCGGAGGTGAAGAGCGGGCCGGGCGGGACCTTGGTGCGCTTGTTGATTCCGCTGGTGGTTTAGCCGAGGAATTTCAGGATTGCCTCGGTTTTCGAACGGACGTGGAGTTTCTCGTAAATTTTGCGGATGTGAAAGCGGACTGTGAAGAAGCTGATCGAAAGTTGGTCGGCAATTTCCTTGGCTAGGTATCCCTTGGCGAGGAGGCCGAGAATCTCCTCTTCGCGCGCGGTGAGGACCTCACAGGTTTTGCTGGATTTTGTGGGATTGTCGCGAAAAGACTCGACCACAAGGCGTGCGATTCCGCCACTCATGGGGGCACCCCCATCGCGGACGAGATCGATAGCTTCTAGGATTTCCTCGCGAGAAGTTCGTTTGAGAAGGTAGCCACTGGCACCAGCTTTGAGAGCCTCGAACACATGTTCGCTATCGCCAAAGACCGTGAAGACAAGGACTTGAGTTTCTGGTAGCACATCGCGGACGGCGCGAATGCACTCGATGCCATTCATTCCGGGAAGTTGGATGTCCATCATGACCACGCGTGGCTTGAGTTTTGGGATGCCCGCGAGAGCGGCTTCGCCATTTTCGAACGCGGCGAGGAGTTCGATGCCGGGAGCACGTTTTAAGACGCGGCTGAGCATTTCGCGGATGC
>JBILPN010000319.1:0-4836 GCA_044373865.1 Luteolibacter sp.
CCATGGGGAACAACCTTGCGATCTACGTTGGTGGCGGCTACAATGGAAATGTGAGCGGTGGCGGCGTGCTCAATATCAGCAATGGAACCTTCAGCACTGGTATTACCACCGGGACCTTCAGGATGGGGGCGAACGCCGCAAGTCAAACTGGCAACGGCGAAATCAATCTTTCTGGAACCGGTGTTCTGGAAACCGCCCGCTCGATCACCAAAGGGGCTCAAGGCACCGCCACCGTGAATTTCGACGGCGGCACCTACAGACTGAGGGCGGCTCAGGCAACGATGTTCGGCACGGGAGTTGTCACCAATATCAAGGCAGGAGGCGCGGTCATCGACACGAACGCCTTCGACGGGACGGTCGGGACGATCCTTGCGGCAGGTTCGCCGTCCGGCGGCTTGACGAAGCAAGGCGCAGGCGTGCTCACGCTCAATGGCAACAACTCCTACACGGGTGGCACCACCGTCACTGCAGGCGTCCTCGCCCTTGGCAACTCCGGAGCCCTCGGCACCACTGGCACCATCACCATGAACGGTGGCACGCTGCGTTTCTCTGCCGCCAACACCGGCGATTACTCTTCACGGATCTTGCTTGCAGATGGCAAAACAGCGGTGTTCGACACCAACAGCCAGAATGTGACGTTTGCAACTGCATTGCAGGTAGGCACATTGAAGACGGCCATACTAAACAAGACGGGAACAGGCACGCTCACGCTAGGCGCGGCCAATACCCACACTGGCGGCACATCCA
Organism: Luteolibacter sp.; assembly: GCA_044373865.1. GTDB lineage: Bacteria > Verrucomicrobiota > Verrucomicrobiia > Verrucomicrobiales > Akkermansiaceae > Luteolibacter. The sequence goes on from JBILPN010000319.1 coordinate 748, forward strand.
TCGCTGGATCAAGCGGTGTGGTCAGCGCCATCCGAATTTCCAATGGTTCCGCTCTTGGCACTGGCACCCTGACGATCGGCAGCGGCGGTAATTTAGATCAGTCACGCCTCGAACTCACCGGAGGAATTGCCGTTTCAAATGCGGTCGCCGCAATGACCTCAAGAAACAATTTCATTCCCTCGATTCTCAATGTTTCGGGGAACAACTCAATGAGTGGCAATTTGTCGAGTGGCGGCGGGGGAGCTCGAATCACCTTTCAGTCAGATAGCGACAGGCTCACACTTTCAGGATCGGTGGGTGTCAGAAACCCGCTTTTCACCGGTAGCGGCGATTTTCTGGTCAGTGGAAATATCACCTCGCCTTCAAGCTACCAAACTCTCACCAAGGAAGGCGCTGGGACACTGATTCTATCCGGCGCAAGCAACACGACGTCAACCTTGACAACCATCACCGCCGGCGTGCTGCAAATCGGCAACGCGGGAACTTCCGGCACTCTTGGCACGGCCCCGGTCACGAACAACGCCACGCTTGTCTTCAACCGTTCGGACTCCTTCGCCGCCAACAATACCATCTCGGGGACCGGAGCGCTGACGAAGCAGGGTGCCGGAACCCTTACACTGGGCGGAACCAACTCCTACACCGGCTCGACCACCGTCAGCGCCGGAACGATTTCCGTTGCGTCGCTGGGTGACGGCGGCGTTTCAGGCAATCTCGGTGCGGCACCAGTCGCCGCTTCGAACCTCGTCTTTGGTGGTGGAACCCTGCAAATTTCAGCGGCCGGCACAGCAAGTTCGAATCGCGGATTCACCATCAACGCCGCGAGTTCCGCGACCTTCAATGTCTCCGATGCCGCCGGCGCACTTACTCTCACAGGTTCGGTTCCCACGACGACCGGGGTTCTTTACAAAACCGGAGTGGGCTCGCTGACCTTGGACCCAGGTGAGGCTTCCCTGTCTCTGGGCGCGCTCTCTGCGAACGGGGGGGAACTGATCCTTAAATCTGGCACCTACGCCACCACGGCAAAGGACGCGAGCCAGAATGCATACAATATCGGAGCAGGTGCGCGCGGAGGCATCTTGACCATCGATGGAGCCACCCTCAACGTGGGTGGTCCCAACAATCTGAAAATTGCTGCTGCCGCCAATGGCAGTCTCAACATCAAGAGCGGCACAGTAACAAGCAATGATCTGGTCATTGGCCACAATGGAATTGGCTCTGCATCCCAGTCAGGCGGATCGGTGACGGTGACTAACGTGTATCACCAAGACGGTGGTGTCGGGAGCAGTTACACCCTCTCGGGCGGCGATCTCACCGCGAGGAGGATTTATAACAATACGGCCGGTGCCCACGATTTCACCCTCAACCTCAACGGCGGCACTCTCAATTCCGCGAGCGGAACCACCAACCTTATTGATGACAACAACACTGGTTCCCAAATCTCAGTGCTACTGGGCACCGGCAACACCATCATCAATACAACGGCATCCAACGCCTCCATTGTCCGGCCGATGGGAGACATGCCGACGGTGGCGGGCACCTTCACCAAAGCAGGTGAAAACACCCTCACTCTCACAGCCGCCAACACCTACACCGGCGCGACCCGCATCACCGGCGGCACGCTGGCACTGACAGGCGATGGCTCGATCGCTTCCTCCTCCATCATCGTCGGGGCCAACACGACCTTCGACGTTTCCGGTGTGACGGATGGCTTCGCCTTGGCGAGCGGACAGGAAATCTCTGGCCCTGGCTCGGTGACGGGGGCCATGGAGGTTTCCGGCACGCTCTCGCCTGGCAGCAGTCCCGGCACGCTCACCACCGGCACCCAAACTTGGTTGAACGGTGGCGACTACAACTGGCAGGTCTTGGATGCAGCTGGCGTGGCCGGAGAGGGCTACGACACGATCGCCATCACTGGGACGCTTGACCTCAGCAACCTCACCGCCGGCGGCTTCAACATTAACCTGTGGAGCCTTGCCTCCACCGGACCGGACGTGAATGGCGACGCGCTGAACTTCCTCGCAACCAACAGCTACAGTTGGACGCTCGCCTCGGCCTCGACCGAGATCACCGGGTTTGACGCTGCGAATTTCTTCATCAACGTCGGCGCGGACAATGGCACTGCCGGATTTGGCAATGGCCTGGATGGCGGGGAGTTTTCAATTTCCCAGAGCGGCAATAACCTCATGCTCAATTTCACGGCAGTCCCCGAGCCCGGAGCCGCACTGTTGGGCGGTCTCGGTCTTCTCACCCTGCTCCGCCGCCGCCGCTGAGTAGGACGCCACTGCCAACCCATCGTTTATTCGCGCAAGGTCGCGCCAATTTTGCGCAATTCATCAACTCACTTCCTATCAAATCACCATGAAACCTACCCGCCTCCGCTTCCTCTCATCCGCCCTCGTGCTCGGGTTCTCTCCCGTCCTGTACGCCCAGTCCCTTTACTGGAACCCCTCGCCACTTGACAACACCTGGGATGCGACCTCCACCCACTGGGCTGAGTCCTCCGGAGCTGCTCCTACCTTGGCGTGGACTGCTGACGCCACCGCCATCTTCGATCAGGCCGCGACCTACACCGTGGCCCTCTCCGGTGCGCAGTCGGCCAGCGCTGTTCAATTCACCAACGGGTCTGTCACGGTGGATCTGGATGGCACATCGCAGACGCTCGCCAATCTCGCCATCACCACGCCAACTGCCAGCACCACTGGAACCTTCACCAATGGCAGCCTCACCCTCAACGGAGCCAGTGACCTCGTCATCACTCCTGGGGTAACCACTGGCGGTCGCACCGCTTTAATCGACGCTTCGGACCTCTCAAGCCTAACAATTTCCAAGAGCGACCAGACCATTACGGTTGGAGGTCACGCCGGCGGAACGATGCCTGGCAGCTATGGAACATTTGAATTGAGTGCCACCAGCAACACCATCACCGCAGCCAACATCAACGTCGGCACAACGGGCGGAGCGAACGCAAACCCAACGCCCATCAACCGTGGCGAGTTATACTTGGGTGCCACCAACACCATCAACGCCAACAACTGGACCATCGGAAACACCCGTGACGGAGGCAGCGTCCAGTTCCAAACCGGGCTCGTGGATCCTTCCATCACGCTGCGAGCTCAAGACGGGACCAGCCGCATCACGAAAATCACTATCGGCCAGAACGCTGCTGGTGGCACTGGTGTCGGAACCTCCCACTTCAATCTCTTCGACGGGTCGATTGATGCCCTGATCACCGAACTGCTGATCTCCCGCGGAGGTAGCACCACCACCTCAAGCAACGGACCTGCCGTCAATGGTTCCTTCTCCATGGGCGGCGGCACTCTGGATGCCACCACCATCTGGTTGTCGAAAAATGAATCAGGAGGTCGGAACACCACCAACACCTCCAGTTTCAACCAAGTTGCGGGAACGGTCAACGTATCGAGTCTCGTCTTCGGTGAAACCACCACCCTGACCGGCACGCCGAGCTTTAACTCCCAATATACTCTCACCTCCGGCGAACTCCGTGCGGGAGAAATCAAGGCGGGAAACGGCACGTTCAATACGGGTTCCACCCGCCGTATCAATTTCAACGGCGGCACGATCAGCCATTACGACTCATCCACCGATCTCACGATCAACGGCGTGACCGGCACCGGTGGCAGCATTGGCATCGCATTGGGCACGTCTGGAACGCCGACCATCGATACCGCCACTGATCGGGTGGTGACACTCGGTAGCTTCACTTCCATCAGCGGATCGGGATCTCTCTTGAAGACCGGTCCCGGGCAACTCGTGATGAACAACACAGCTAACACCTCAAGCGGTGAATTTCGTCCCGTCGCAGGTTCCGTGGTTGTGGGGGCCACCAACGCCCTTGCTGGGTCAGTGCTGATCCTTGACGCTGATGATACGGGCACGCTCTCCTTCAATGGCACAACGACGCTTGCTCTTGGTGGGCTTAATGGGTCGCGCAATCTCTCGCTATTGAACAATACCGCAGCCACTCAGGATCTGACCTTGGGCAGCGCGAACTCCGCCGATTTCACCGGAGTCATCACCGGCGCGAAGTCCATCCGCAAAGTGGGAGCTGGACAGCAAATCTACGACCCC
>JBILPN010000012.1:0-16118 GCA_044373865.1 Luteolibacter sp.
AAAACTTTCCAACGCTTGATCCACCCTGCCTGAGACCGTTCGCGGCTCGGGCTCAATTTGTAAGAAGAATACCACTAAACGCCATGGCTGAACGTCTCTATTTCGGGAAATTCGAAGAAGTCATCGAACCGCCTAACCTCATTGAGGTGCAGAGCCGGTCGTACGATGAATTCCTTCAAAAGGAAACGCTCCCCAGCGAGCGCGCTGATGCAGGCCTCCAAGCGGTTTTCCGCGAGGTTTTCCCCATCAAAAGCTACGACGAGGCAATCGAGCTCGATTTCGTCAGTTACGACATCGAAGATCCGAAAATCACGTCTCTGGACTCACTGCGCAATAGCGAAAGCTTCAGCGCCGCTCTTTACGTGACCTTCAAGCTGAAGGATGAAACTGGGAACAAAAAAGAGCGTGTTTACATGGGTGAGCTGCCCATGATGACCCGCCGTGGCACTTTCATCATCAACGGTGCTGAGCGTGTCATCGTGTCGCAGTTGCATCGCTCGCCTGGTATTTGTTTCGAGACCTCGCAGCATTTGAATGGCAAGCTCCTTCATTCGTTCCGCATCATCCCCGACCGCGGTTCTTGGCTTGAAGTGCAGTTCGACACCAACGATCTTCTCTACGTTTACCTCGACCGCCGCCGCCGCCGTCGTAAGTTCCTTGCCACCACATTCTTGCGTGTGCTCGGCTACCCGACGGATCGCGACATCGTCAGCCATTTCTATTCTCCTGAATCCCTTCCGCTCAGCGAGGCGATGGACGAAGGCGAACTCGGCCACAAGGTTCCCTTCGAAGACATTCTTGATGGTGAGCTCACCGTTGCGAAGGCTTATGAGCCACTGACCATCGGCATCGTCCGCCAGTTGCTTGCGCTTGGCCACAAAAACGTGGAAGTCATCGACGGGCGCGAAGACGAAATTCTTCTCAAGTCGCTCCGCAAGGATCCCGCGAAGGACGAGGAATCCGCGCTTAAGGATATTTATCGCAAGCTCCGCCCGGGAGACCCGCCGACGGCCGCGAACGCGCGTGCGCTGCTCAAGCGTCTGTTTTTCGATGCGAAGAAGTATGATCTCACTCGCGTGGGTCGTTACAAAATCAACCAAAAGCTCGGCATCCAAGTGGATTCCGATCAGCGGATCATGGTGCCGGAGGATTTCCTCGCTGCCGTTCGCTACATCCTCAAGCTGAAGAAAGGTGACGGCGTCATTGACGACATCGACCACCTTGGTTCACGCCGGGTGCGTGCGGTGGGTGAACTTCTCGCCAACCAGTGCCGCGTGGGACTTGCCCGCACCGAGCGTTTGGTCAAGGAGCGCATGACCTTGTTTGATGTGAACATCGAAGGCATGACGCCGCAGAAATTGATCAATCCCAAGGCGCTTTCCGCCGTGGTGCGTGATTTCTTCGGTCGTTCGCAGCTTTCGCAGTTCATGGACCAAACCAATCCGCTTGCCGAGTTGACGCACAAACGCCGTCTCTCCGCACTTGGACCAGGTGGTCTGAATCGCGACCGCGCCGGATTTGAAGTTCGCGACGTTCATCCTTCTCACTACGGACGGATTTGCCCGATTGAAACTCCCGAAGGTCCGAACATCGGTCTCATCAACTCGATGTGTACCTATGCACGCATCAATGAATTTGGTTTCATCGAAACTCCATACCGCCGGGTGGTGGACTCGAAAGTCACGAACGAGATCGAGTATCTCACGGCGGACCAAGAGGAAAATTTCCTGATCGCGCAGGCGAACAACCCGATCGACAAGCAGGGTGCCTTCCAAACCGAGCGCATCACCGCCCGTGAAAAAGGTGGTGAATTCATCGAAGCACTTCCGTCAGAAGTGAACTACATGGACGTCTCGCCGAAGCAGCTTGTTTCCGTGGCAGCTGGTTTGATTCCGTTCCTTGAGCACGACGACGCCAACCGCGCGCTGATGGGATCCAACATGCAACGCCAAGGCGTGCCGCTGCTGGTTTCTGAGTCGCCGCTCGTCGGCACCGGACTTGAAGGCAAGGCGGCTCGCGATTCCCGTGCCGTGGTGGTCTCCGAGGCGGACGGCATTGTTGCCGCTGCGACTGCGGAAATCATCGTGACCACGCCGGACGGCAAGCTTCCGGTTTCGGATGAGAAATTCCTTAGCGATGCGGAGTCCGTCCGGACGAACATCGACAAGGGCATCATGGCCTACCCGCTGCGCAAATTCATGCGCTCCAACGCCGGCACCTGCATCAACCAGAAGCCGATTGTCAAATTGGGCCAAAAGATCAAAAAAGGCCAAGTTCTTGCGGACGGACCGAACACGGAAGACGGCGAGCTTGCCATCGGCCGCAATGTTCTGGTCGCCTTCATGCCTTGGAATGGCTACAACTTCGAAGATGCCATCGTCATCTCCGAGCGCGTGGTGAAGGACGATGTTTACACCTCGATCCACATTTCGGAATTCGACGTCGCGGCCCGTGACACGAAGCTCGGTCCTGAAGAAATCACCCGTGATATCCCGAACGTTGGCGAGGATGCGCTCCGCAACCTCGACCATGACGGCATCATCCGCATCGGTGCGGAAGTGAAACCTGGCGACATTCTTGTCGGCAAAATCACTCCGAAGTCCGAAACCGAGCTCGCTCCGGAAGAGCGTCTCCTCCGCGCCATCTTCGGTGAAAAAGCCGCTGACGTGAAGGACACTTCTCTCCGCGTGCCATCCGGTTGCGTTGGAATCGTGCAGGACGTCCGCGTTTCCCAAAGTGGATTCGCCAAGAAGCGTGCGGAAAAGGTCGATCCTGTCGAACTCAAGAAAACGCTCAAAAAGATCAATGATGAGCACAAAAAGCGTGCGGACAAGCTGACTGACGATCTCACCGAGCGTCTTTCCGACATCCTTTTGGGTGAGAAAATCCCGCTCGACGTGGTCAATGCGCAAACCGGGGAAATCATCATCCCTGCGAACCGCAAGATCACCAAGACGCTTCTGCGCAAGCTCGCTTCGGTTCACGACCACATCGAAATCGACCCATCCCCGATCCGTAACAAGATTTTGGAAATCATCGGCTCCTTTGAAGGTCGCTTCCAAGAGCTCGATACCGACCGTGAGCGGAAGTTGGACTCGCTCGAGTCTGGAGATGAAGTCGATCCCGGCGTCATCAAAGAGGTGAAAGTTTTCATCGCCGCCAAGCGCAAGCTCTCGGTGGGTGATAAAATGGCGGGTCGCCACGGGAACAAGGGCGTTGTTGCCACCATCGTTCCCGAGGAGGACATGCCCTATCTATCGGATGGAACTCCGGTTGATATTTGCCTTAACCCGCTGGGTGTGCCATCGCGGATGAACGTCGGACAGGTGCTTGAAACCCACCTTGGTGTTGCCGCCAAGGCGCTTGGTTTCAAGGTTGCCACGCCGATTTTCGATGGCATCAAGGAAGAAGTCATCTGGGATTTCATGTCCAAGGCCAAGCAGGTCGATGGGGTGAAGTTTGTGGGTGACAATGGCGAGCTCCGCGAGCGCCGCCCCGGCGAGAAGGAAAGCGCCGGCTACACATGGATTGGAGACGGCAAGGACGGCACCACCGGTGGTAAATCGACCCTCTATGATGGTCGCACTGGCGAGGCATTCCACAACCCGGTCGTGGTTGGCATGATCTACATTCTGAAGCTCGGTCACTTGGTTGCCGACAAGATCCACGCTCGCGCCGTTGGTCCATATTCGCTCGTCACCCAGCAACCGCTCGGTGGTAAGGCGCAATACGGTGGCCAGCGTTTCGGAGAAATGGAAGTTTGGGCACTCGAAGCCTACGGTGCCGCTTACACCTTGCAGGAGCTGCTCACCGTCAAGTCGGACGACGTGCAAGGCCGTACCAGAATTTACGAGGCGATCGTCAAGGGCGATAACAACCTCGAAGCTGGCACGCCTGAGTCGTTCAACGTTCTCATCAAGGAAATGCAATCCCTCGGGCTGGATGTCCGTCCGGGTCGCAAGGGGTCCACGCATGGTTCCGGCATGACCGGTGGCTTGGACGACTACTCCTTGGATGATCTTACCCTGTGATTTAACGCGAACCCTAACCTGACCTAAATTTACAACATGAGTGTCGATACCAACCTTCGCGAACTATTTGGCGTGGACGAGCGCCCAGAGGCTTTTGACCAAGTCTCCATCACCGTTGCATCTCCGGAAATCATCCGCTCTTGGTCCAAGGGCGAGGTGAAAAACCCGGAAACCATCAACTATCGGACCTTCAAGCCGGAAAAAGGCGGTCTTTTCTGCGAGCGGATCTTCGGGCCCACCCGCGACTGGGAGTGCGCCTGCGGCAAATACAAGCGCATTAAGCACAAGGGAGTGATTTGCGACCGTTGCGGTGTGGAAGTGACTTTGAGCCGCGTCCGTCGCGAGCGCATGGGCCACATTGAGCTGGCCGTGCCAGTTTCTCACATCTGGTTCTACAAGTGCATGCCTTCCCGCATTGGTCTCATGCTTGACATGAGCGCCCGCCAGCTTGAGCGAGTCATTTACTATGAGGACTATGTGGTCACAGACCAGGGCAACACCGCCCTTGAAGTCGGCCAGCTTCTTACCGAAAACGAGCTGCGCGAGGCGGAGGACACCTATGGTGACGGTTCGTTCCAAGCCAGCATGGGAGCTGCGGCCATCCAAGAGCTTCTCCGTCAGTGCGACCTTCCTTCGTTGATTGTTTCACTTGAGGAGGAGCTTGGGACCACGCGTTCCAAGCAGAACAAGAAGAAGCTCTCCAAGCGTCTTAAAATTACCCAAGGTTTCCACCAGTCGAAATCTCGTCCCGAGTGGATGATCCAGACGGTGCTTCCAGTGATCCCGCCGGACCTTCGTCCGCTGGTGCCACTTGAAGGTGGGCGTTTCGCGACTTCTGACTTGAACGACCTTTATCGTCGCGTCATCAACCGCAACAATCGTCTCAAAAACCTCCTGCTCCTCAAAACGCCGGAAGTCATCATCCGCAACGAAAAGCGGATGCTTCAGGAAGCGGTTGATGCGCTTTTCGACAACGGTCGCCATGGCCGCGCCGTCACGGGGGCTGGCAATCGCCCGCTGAAGTCTCTCAGCGACATGCTCAAGGGCAAAGGCGGTCGTTTCCGTCAGAACCTTCTCGGCAAGCGCGTCGATTACTCCGGCCGTTCGGTCATCGTCGTCGGTCCAGATCTCAAGCTCGGCCAGTGCGGTCTTCCCAAGAAGATGGCGCTCACCTTGTTCGAGCCATTCATCATCCGTCGCCTCAAGGAGCTTGGCTATTGCCACACCGTGCGCTCGGCCAAGAAGATGATCGACCGCAAGACCACGGAAGTTTGGGACATCCTTGCGGAAGTCACCAAGGGTCACCCGATCTTGCTAAACCGTGCGCCAACGCTTCACCGCCTTTCGATTCAAGCCTTTGAGCCGAAACTCATTGAAGGTGAGGCCATTCGTGTTCACCCGCTGGTTTGTACCGCTTACAATGCGGACTTCGACGGTGACCAAATGGCGGTCCACGTTCCGCTTTCGATCGAAGCTCAGATGGAGTGCCGCCAGCTCATGCTTGCGCCGAACAACATCTTCTCGCCGGCATCCGGTCGCCCGGTGACTGTCCCGACTCAGGACATCATTCTTGGCACCTATTACCTCACCTGGGCTGGCATCCGCACCCAGAAGGACCGCGAGAAAGAAGAGCACATGCCGCTGTTTGAAAATGCTTCAGAAGTCGAGTTCGCGCTCGCTGCTGGAAAAATTGATTATCACCAGTGGATTCGCATTCGGAACCCAGACCACGGCAAGGACTCGGTCTTTGGCTACAAGGGCGAGGATCTCACCGAGAAGGATCTCAATGAACTCACGCCGCTCGAGCAAGCGCTCCGCCTCGGCAAGATCATTGAAACCACTCCGGGCCGCGTCCGCTTCAATGAAATTTGGCCCGCAGGCGTCGGTTTCATCAACAACAACGTCGGCAAGAAGCAAATCGGCGACATCATCTGGCGCTGCTATCAAGTCTCCGGCAAGCCGAAGACGGTCTTGGTGCTCGATGAGTTGAAAAATCTTGGTTTCCGCGAGGCGACTCGCTCCGGAACCTCCATCGGGATCGTTGACATGGTCATCCCCGAGGAGAAGACCGAGGTCATCGCAAAAGCCTACGAGGAAGTCGAAAAAGTCACCAAACAGTATCGCAACGGTGTCATCACTGACGGCGAGCGTTACCAGAAGGTCGTTGACGTCTGGACTCAAGCCACTGACACCATCGCCAACGCGCTTTATCGCAAGATCGAGTTCAACGAAGGCAAGAAAAAGGCATCGCCACTCTTCATGATGGTCGATTCCGGTGCGCGGGGTAACAAGTCGCAGATCAAGCAGCTCGGCGGAATGCGCGGACTGATGGCCAAGCCCTCGGGCGAAATCATCGAACGTCCGATCATTTCGAACTTCCGCGAAGGTCTGTCGGTGCTCGAGTATTTCATCTCGACTCACGGAGCTCGTAAGGGTCTTTCTGACACCGCTTTGAAAACGGCGGACTCCGGATACATGACTCGTAAATTGGTCGATGTTGCCCAAGACGTCATCGTCTTCAAGCAAGATTGCGGAACTGCGAACGGCATCACCGTCGCCGCCATTTATGACGGAGACGAGGAGACGGCTTCGCTTTCAACTCGGATTTACGGCCGTGTTTCCTGTGAGCAAATCAAGGATCCCGTCACCGGAAATATCCTTGTGGAGGTGGACGACGTCATCAACGAAGTCCAAGCGCGTTCGATCGAAAACATCGGCGTTCTCAAGCTCAAGATTCGCTCGGTTCTCACGTGCGAAGCAGAGCGCGGATGCTGTGCAAACTGCTACGGCCTCAACCTTGCGACCGGGCTGCCAGTCAAGATTGGCGAAGCGGTCGGCATCATCGCCGCTCAGTCGATTGGCGAGCCGGGCACTCAGCTCACGATGCGGACCTTCCACGTCGGTGGTGTTGCTGCCGCAACGTTCAAGCAGCCAATCATCAAGGCGAAGAACACAGGCCGCATCGTTTACAAGGACATGCGCACGGTGCAGGACGTCGATGGTCACTGGGTTGTTCTCAACAAGAACAGCACCATTTCGATCCGCGATAAGGAAGGTTTGGAGCTGGAAAGCCACATGATCGTCATCGGATCCGTCATTTCGGTGAAGGATGGTGAGGACGTGAAGAAGGGCGATACAGTTGTCACATGGGATCCTTACAACGTGCCGATTCTTACCGAGAAAAACGGGAAGGTTGAGCTCCGCGACATGATTTCCGGCATCACCGTGACCAACGAAACGGACAAGGAAACTGGCAAAAAGGGCATGGTTGTCACCGAGCACAAGGAGGATCTCCATCCGCAGGTTGTCATCATCGATGAGAAAACCAAGGAAGTGAAGGCGAGCTACTCCATCCCGGTCGGCGCTCACCTTTCTGTCAAAGAAGGTCAGGTCGTCACCGCTGGAACGCAGATTGCCAAGACTCCGCGGAAAGTTGCACGCACCAAGGACATCACCGGTGGTCTGCCGCGGGTTGCCGAGCTTTTCGAAGCTCGCAAGCCCAAGGATTCTTGTGTGATCGCGAAGATCGAGGGCTCAGTTTCTTACGGCGGCAATGTCCGCGGGAAGAAGAAGGTCATCGTCACTCATGCGGAAACTGGCGAGCAGATCGACCACCTTGTCCCGATGGGCAAGCACGTGGTGGTTACCGAAGGCGACGTCGTGAAACGCGGCGACCAAATCACCGAAGGCCCTGTGTCGCCGGAAGATTTGCTCGAAGCTTGCGGAGCGCAAGAACTCCAAGAGCACTTGGTCAACGAGGTGCAGTCGGTTTACCGCGTCCAAGGCGTGGAAATCAACGACAAGCACATTGAGGTCATTGTCCGTCAAATGCTCCGCAAGGTGAAAATCACCGATCCGGGCGATGCCGACGAATACCTTTGGGGCGATCAAGTGGACCGCTCGAACTTCAAGCGCATCAATGCGGAAATCATCGCAAACGGTGGTAAACCCGCTGAGGGTGAGCCAGTTCTGCTTGGCATCACCAAGGCTTCGTTGGAGACGGATTCGTTCATCTCCGCCGCATCCTTCCAAGACACCACCCGTGTCTTGACGGAGGCCGCAACACTTGGCCGCGTTGATTATCTTAGCGGATTCAAGGAAAACGTGATCATGGGTCATTTGATCCCAGCAGGCACAGGGTTCCATCACCACCGCGAGGCGGAGTTTGAATTCACGGTAGAGGAGCCAGAGCCCATCGTGATTCCAAAGGAAACCTTTGAGGACGACGAGGACGCCGCCACGGCATAATCCGACGCTTCAAGCATTCATCAAACCCCGGCCGCATGTTGCGAGCCGGGGTTTTTTGTTGGGGGGCGGAGTCACAGTTGCGCGTCGAGTTCCGGCTGGTGGAAGTGGGATGCGCGGTGAAATCTCCCGTCCGCGAGGCTTTACTTCCACCCCGGCCCTCCTTCATCTTCGCGCGCTTTCCGACTTACCGGAAATTTCAGACCGCCCGCGACCCATGACTGCCGCCGAGATCCGCCAAAGCTTCCTTGATTTCTTCCAAGAGAAACAGCACACCATCGTCCCATCCGCCTCGCTGCTTCCGCAGTCGCCCGGATTGCTGTTCACGAATGCAGGGATGAATCCATTCGTGCCGTATTTCCTCGGTGTGGAGGAGGCGCCCTATGATCCACCGCGCGCGGCAGACACTCAGAAATGCATCCGCGCCGGCGGCAAACACAACGACCTCGAGGACGTCGGCTACGACACCTATCACCACACGTTTTTCGAGATGCTCGGGAATTGGTCGTTTGGGAATTATTTCAAAAAAGAAGCCATTGCCTGGGCATGGGAGCTTGTTGTCGAGCGCTGGGGCCTCCCCGCCCATCGGCTTTACGCGTCCGTCTATGCGCCGAAGCCGGGGGATCCCGGAAATTTCGACCAAGAGGCCTATGACATTTGGGCCGCCCTTTTCGTTTCCAAAGGCTGCGATCCGGCGGTGCAGATCGTGCACGGCAACGTGAAGGACAATTTCTGGATGATGGGCGAGACCGGCCCTTGTGGCCCGTGCTCCGAGCTGCATGTCGACCTAACGCCAGAGGGCAACCCAGTCACCGGACGCAATCTTGTCAACAACGACTCCGACCTCTGCATCGAGATCTGGAATCTCGTTTTCATCCAATACAACGCCGAGGCGGACGGCAGCTTCCGCGAGCTCCCCGCCAAGCATGTCGATACGGGCATGGGCTTCGAGCGCGCCTGTTCGATCATTCAAAACACCAAGGGCTTTACGGATTTTTCACGCAAGCCTAGCAACTACGCCACCGATGTTTTTCAACCGGTTTTCCGCAAGTTAGAAGAACTCAGCGGAAAAACCTACACGGACATCTATCCGGAACTCGGCGCTGACCGCTCCGCCTTTGCGGAGGAGATGAAAACGGCCATCGCCTTCCGCGTGATTGCAGACCACCTGCGGACGCTGTCATTTTCCATTGCAGACGGCATCATGCCGGGCAACAACGGGCGGAACTATGTGTTGCGGCGCATCCTCCGGCGCGCGGTGCGATACGGCCGCCAGTTAGGGTTCTCCGGCGACAAGCCGTTTTTCGGTGCGCTGGTGGAGACGCTCGTGGCGGAGATGGGTGGAGTTTTCCCAGAGTTGAAAAACCGTGAAGATGTCGTCCGCCAAACGCTTGAACAGGAAGAAGCAAGCTTCAACCAAACGCTGGATCGTGGACTGAAACGATTTGAGGACGCGATGCCCGACGTTAAAGATCGCTGCGTTTCTGGCGAAGTGACTTTTGAGCTCTACGATACCTTCGGCTTTCCTTCCGATCTCACCGAGCTTCTCTGCGCCGAGCGTGGTCTCGCTGCCGACATGGCTCGTTTCGAGGAGCTCATGGAGCAACAACGCGAGCGCGCGCGCGCTGCACAGAAATCCACGGTCGTCCGTGCGCTGGATATTTCGACGGATGTCGTCACCGAGTTTATCGGCTTCGAGAATGATAGCGTGGAAGCGAGCATCCTCGAAATCCATCCGCAGGAAGACGCGCTTTTTGTCATCACCGACAAAACCGTCTTCTATGCCGAGATGGGCGGCCAAGCTGGCGACACTGGAACGCTCTCGATCGACGGGGTGGACCTCGCGATCCGCGGAGTCCAACAAATTGGTAAGGCTCGCGCTGTGATCCTTCAGAACTCCGAAATCCAGCATCAGCAAGCGTCCATCAAGCCGGGTGCCCACGTGACGCTCACGCTCGACCGCGCGCGCCGCCGCCCGATTGAGGCCCACCACACGGCAACCCACCTGTTGCACTGGGCGCTGCATGAAGTGGTTTCTGCCGATGCGGCCCAGCAGGGTTCCTCGGTGGATGAAAATCGTTTGCGCTTCGACTTCAACAGCGCCGCAGTCACGCCCGAGCAACTCGCGGCCATGGAGGAAAAGGTCAATGCGTCTATCAAGTCCAACGACTCAGTCTCTTGGACGGAAGTTAGACATGCGGATATCAAGGGCCGCACGGACATCATGCAGTTCTTCGGGGACAAATATGGCGATGTCGTCCGCGTCGTCCAGATTGGTGGCCAGCCTCACGATTTAAAGGGTTATTCGCAGGAACTTTGTGGTGGCGCGCACGTCCGGAATACCGGGGAAATCGGGCTGTTTAAAATCAAATCTGAAGGGGCGATTGCCTCGGGTGTTCGCCGAATTGAAGCGGTTTGTGGCGATGCTGCTTGGGCGTATTTGAATGAGTCCGTTGAGAAATGGGACGGCGAGCTCAAGATCGCGCGTTCCAAACTCGCCGCTGCGAATCAAAAGTTGGTGGCTCTTGGCGAGGAGGCGGTGAATGCAAATGATTTCCCTCACATCATGGGAGCCATGCTCGTCGAGCGTGCTGATATTGCTCAAATCAATGCCACCTTTGCCCATGGCCAACGCTGCTTGGAAGAGACACAGGCGGCGGCAATCGAAGCGGAGAAGTTGATTCGAAAAATCCAGTCGGCCCAAGCTGCTAGGCTTGCCGACGAGGCGCTCGCGGAGCTCATCGCGAAGAATGAGCCGATCATTGTGTCCTTCGAGTCCGACGCCTCGCTGCTGCAAGAGCTCCAGAACGGGCTTAAGAAAAAGCAGTTTGCCGGACCCGCCTTGTTGATCGTCGATGACGGAGAAAAGCTGCATCTCGCCACCCATTGCGGTCCGGATGCGCTTGCGAAGGGTCTCAAAGCTGGCGAGCTCCTTCGGGATCTCGCCGCGCTGGCGGGTGGGAAAGGTGGCGGCAAGCCGGATCAGGCCCGCGGTGCCGCGCCTGAACGCGCCAAGCTGGGTGAACTCAAAGTCGCCGCCGCCCAGCTCTTCAATCTCTGATCCGCAGTTGGAAAGAGGATGATGACCACGGGTGTGGCGTTGGGACTGGTGCGTGGCAGTGGATCACAGGCAGCCAGTTCGGCGATCACTTCGCAGCGTTTGAGAAAGTTGTCCCATGCCACGAGACCGCCATGCGCCGTGAGCGCCTCGTCACTGCCGTGCAGGTTTTGCTCCGACGGGGACAGCGTCGAGGCGATGTCGTTGGTATCCGCAAAAACGGAGACAGGCCGCCGGAGTCGAATGCTTCTCATTTCCGCTCCTGCTGGATTTTGAGATACTTGACGGCTGCCTCCGTGCGGCCATGAACGTGGAACTTGTGATAGATTTGTTTGAGGTGCCAGCGGATGGTGTCCACCGTGATGTTGAGTTCATCGGCGATTTCCTTGTTGGATGAGCCTTTGGTTAGGCTTTCCAAGACTTCCGTTTCGCGGCGTGACAAGCCCTCCTCCGGCGAGTCTCGGGTGCGCGGTGCGCGGCTGAGGGAGTCGACCACTTTGCGGGCGATCGTCGGGGTCATCGGCGCGCCACCGACGAGCATTTCGTGGACGGCCCGGACGATGTCATCCGGGTGGCTGCGTTTGAGAATGTAGCCGCTTGCGCCGGCTTGCAGTGCTTGGAAAATTTTGTCCTCATCCTCGTAAACAGTTAGGATTAGGACGGCCAATTTGGGCAAGGATTCCTTGAGCTGGAGTGTGCACTCGATGCCGGATAGGTTGGGCAGGTGGATGTCCATCATCACGAGGTCCGGCTTGAGGCGTGGGATGGACCTGAGTGCCTCCTCTCCGGTGTCGAAATCTGCGATGCAGTGGCAGCCGGGAATGGAGTTGACGAGTTCGACGAGAGCGGCGCGGATGGTGTGATTGTCTTCGACGATGGCAATTTCAGGCATGATATGAGGAAGGTTTGGTGGTCGTTGATACACGCGCTGCGGCGGAGAGAGGTAAGGTGAGATGAATGCGGGTGCCGGTTTCGAGGGAGCTCTCGATTACCGCGCGGCCGCCGGCCGACTCCATGCGACGGCGGATGTTTTCCAGCCCGTTGCGCCCGGCGCTTAACTTGGCGGGATCGAAGCCGCAGCCGTCATCCTCGATGGTGGCCTCAAGACACTCATGGTGGACGGCGAGAGCAAGTCGGGCGACGCTGGCACCTGAGTGTTTCATGATATTATTGACCGCTTCGTTGACGGCCATGAGCAAATGGTGGCGGCGTTCTGAATCGAGCTGCATCTGGGGGAAACCGCTGGGGATGTCGAAGCGACTGCGGATGCCCGCAGCATCGAGGCTTTCGCGGGTGCGCGAGGTGAGGTAGCTGACGGTGGAAGCGAGCGAGTCGTTGGCTGGATTGACGGTCCAGACGATTTCGTCGAGCGATTTGGCCATGCGGCGTGCGCGTTCCACGATCCCCTGGAGGCGCTCACGGGAGGCGGAGTTGGCCCCAGCGCAGGCTAGGGTGCCGAGGAAATTGATTTCCGTGAGACTGGTGCCGAGGTCGTCATGGAGGTCGCGGGCGATGCGTGAGCGTTCCTTATCGATGCGTCGTTTCTCGCGCAGCAGTCTCAGTTTGTGTCTCATCCGGCGAAGCGACCATGCGCGGACGGCCATGGTGAGGATTCCAAAGCTACCGAGCAGGGCGGCGGCGCGGAACCAGGATGTCTGCCAGAAGTGGGGCCGCACTCGGAAGGCGATTCGGTCGCCGGCCTCGTTCCAGACGCCGTCGTGGTTGGTGGCGCTCACCTCGAAAGTATAATTTCCCGGTGGCAGTGAAGCGTAGGAAGTGGCCCGCTCGGTGCCAGCGTCCTGCCATCCATTGTCCAACCCGTGCAGGCGGTGGCGGAAGCGCAGCTTTTCCGGCGCGCGCAGTTGGGTGGCGGTGAAGCGGAATTGAATGCCAGCTGCCCCGGCAGGGAGGACTAACATGGCTTCATTCACGGGGTGCGGATGGCGTTCGAATTGCCAGAGAATTTCACCTTGGCTGGCAATCGACTCGATATGAATAGGGGCCGGACCCGCCCGAGTGGCGGTGAATTTCGGGTTCACTCGCACCGCTCCGGCCGCTAGAGAGAACCACAAGTTGCCGGCGGAGTCCCGCAGTGAGAGATTGCCATGGCCGCCTGTGAACTGGGGGGTAGGCAAGCCGTCGGGCCGGCTGTAGGTGATTCCCGCGACGCGTTCCA
Source organism: Luteolibacter sp. (assembly GCA_044373865.1). Taxonomy (GTDB): domain Bacteria; phylum Verrucomicrobiota; class Verrucomicrobiia; order Verrucomicrobiales; family Akkermansiaceae; genus Luteolibacter. The sequence goes on from JBILPN010000012.1 coordinate 13,511, forward strand.
ATTTGTTTTTGCGCACGCGGAAGAGCTCATCCCACGCGACGCTTTGGAGTCCACTGTCGGTGCCAAGCCAGAGCTTGCCGAGGGTGTCGGACTGGATTTGCTGGATGTCGTCACTGACCAGTCCGTCGTCCGTGGTCCATGTGGTGAAGGCAGTGCCCGTGAGTTGGAGGAGTCCGCCGCCGCCGGTGCCGATCCAGAGCTTGCCGTCACGGTCTTCGTGGAGGGCGGAAATCACCGGATTCGGCAGCCCGGCGGACTGGTCGAAATGGAGCATGGCATTCTCCCGCCAGCAGAACAGGCCCTTGCCCGCCGTGGCGATCCAGACATCGCCGGCGCTGGATTCGAGGAACTGGGTGATGGCGACGCCGTTTCCCCCGCTGTGGCCCATCAGCGTGCGCATGCCGGATGGGGTCCAAAGATGCACGCCGCCGTTGTGGGTGCCGATCCAAATGGTGCCGTCGGCAGCTTGCATCAGGGAGGGAATCCAGTTGCTGGCCAAGCCATCTTTGATGTCGATCCAAGTGGCCTTGCCCTCGTGCCAACGCAGCACACCGTGGCGGAAAGTTCCAGCCATCAGCGCGCCATCCCGCGCGGCGAGGATCGACCAAATGTAGCCGTCTCGAGCCGTCCCGTCTGGGAGACCGGGCTGGAAGGTCGTGCCATCGAATTTCAGGATTCCTTGTCCGTCGGTGGCGGCCCAGAGCGTGCCGCTCGCATCGAGGGCGAGCCCTGTGGTCGTTTGCCTGCCGAGCCCCTCGTCGCGGCCAAAGACCTCGAGGCGTCGCTCGGAAAGGCGGCTGAGTCCGCCGCCGTTGGTGCTGACCCAGAGGTTGTTTTCCCGGTCGATGCTGATGTTCCGGACGTCGTCGTGGGTGAGGCCCTGATCGATGCCGAAGACGCCCCAGTTTCCGTTGCGGAGGAATCTTAAGCCACGGTTGCGAGTGGCGACCCAGAGAGTGCCGTCGGATGCACCACACAAATCGATATGCTGGTCGTTTTTGTCGGGCATGCCGCTGGTTCGATCCCGCCAGATTCCGGTGGTGGGGTCGCGTTGGGCGAGCAAGCCTTGGCCGCAGACCCAGACGGAGCCGTCCTTCATCACCCCGATGTCCCAAAGTTCGCGGCCAGCGGCCAGCGATGCGAGGCCTTCATCCTCTTTGATTTCACCATCCGACCAATGGTAAAGTTCCGCCCGGAATAGTAGCCACATGGCTCCGGAGTCATCCTTCGGGGCGAGCGCGCGGACGTCGGGATCCGCGACGTCTGCTTCGATCGGATGGATGGATGAACTGCGAGAGCGGAAGGTGCCGGCCTCGGTGCCCAACCAGACTGCGCCGTCGGCGGCTTGGGCGATGGCCCAGACCGGGGATTGTGGCCAGCCCACGCGCGGGGTGGTCCAGATGCCGTTCTCGCGGTAGGCGGCCCCGCGGTTGGTGCCGGCCCACAGGCGCCCGCTGCGGTCTTCCATCAAACAAAGTGCGCGGTTGGCCGGTAGGCCGTCAGAGTGGCGGAAGGTTTCAAATTTCACCCCGTCAAAGCGTGCCACGCCGGATTGAGTTGCCACCCAGAGATAGCCCTTGCGGTCTTGCAAGGTTGCGGTGAGCGAGTTGTGGGGGAGTGCATCGCTGGTCTGCCAGGCGGCGTGTAGGAACCGTCCGTTGCCTGCCATGGCTTGGCAGGCCAGCATGACCATGCAAAGGCAGGTGGCCATGAGGGTTTTCATGCACGAGAATTGGCGGTTTCGGCATCGCCACGCAAGCTCTGGCGGAGCTTGGCTGAGAAATCCACCCACATAGGGGGGATGTGCATTCGCGGGGGTTCGTGCAGGATTTTTTAAATGAAAGACTTTAGAGGATCCCGGTGCGGCGGGCGAGGGCGGCGCTTGCTGCGGCACCTTGCATTGATCTTGGCCGTCGCGGCCGGCATGGCGACTGGGGCGCAGCGGCCGAATGTGGTTTTCATCATGGCCGATGATTTGGGTTACCATGACCTTGCTTGCTATGGTCAAAAGAAGATTCGCACGCCATCGATCGATGCGATGGCGGCAGAAGGCATCCGCTTCACCGATGTGTATTCTGGTTCCAGCGTTTGCGCTCCTGCGCGTGCCACCTTGATGACCGGGAAGCACGCCGGCCATGCGCGCATCCGTGGGAATTTTCCGGCGGAGGGAGGCAAACGCGACATGCATGGTGCGCTGCGCCTTTCACTCGCCGAGGACGAAACCACGTTGGCCGAAGTGCTTAAGGCTGCCGGCTATGCCACTGCGGTGAGCGGCAAGTGGGGCTTGGGCGAGGCAGGCAGCACGGGGGAGCCTAACCGCAAGGGCTTTGACGAGTGGTTCGGTTTCCTCAACCAGCAGCACGCCCATAGCTATTACCCTAAATTCCAGTGGAAAAATCGGGAACGTGTCGAGCTGCCGGACAATCTCGGTGGTCGCCGAGAAGCTTATTCGCACGATTTGCATAGTGCCTTCGCCCTCGATTTCATCCGCGCTGCCGCGGCAAAAGACACTCCGTTCTTTCTCTATCTTCCCTATCAGATTCCCCACAGCAAGTATGAGATTCCTTCGCTGGGTCCATACGCGGAGAAATCTTGGCCGCGCGACGCG
>JBILPN010000321.1:0-4818 GCA_044373865.1 Luteolibacter sp.
GGAGCCTTTGGTGCTTTCGGCGAGTTTGGAAAATTTTTCGCCGCCGCAGGAAGGCGAGCGTTGGAGTGACCACTTGGGAAATAGCTATCAGCCGGTGGGGCGTGAGCACCTGAGCTCGGGTTTTGTTACGGCGGCGGTCTGGCGTCAGTTTGCGGCAGCGACGGATTTGCCTGATGGGCGGGCGGAGCTTTTGAAATTTTCGCAAAATGGCGAGCCGGTTGAGGTCGTGTTGTGTGGCGAGGCCGATGCCGTGGCGTTCAGCCGCTGGTTCCGCGAAGGGGCGTATGGGGCAGGGTATGTGACGGAGGATCACGAGGTTCTGCCACAGCGTGAAATTTCCTTTGAGCATCCGGAGCGGACTGAATCTGCACGCCAAAGCGGTTGGGTGCCGCTGCGCTTGCAAGTCCGTCCGATTGATTACGGGGAAATCACGCTGACGACGGACCCGCCGGGAGTTGAGGTTTACATGAACGCCGTCTCGGACCCGAACAACCAGGTTTCTGTGGGTTCCACGCTTGAGCCGCTGTTGATTCCGAAGGTGCGGCCGAGTGTCTGGCAGCTCTATCTGGTGCGCGAGGGTTACAAGCCGCTGACGGTGGACATCCCGGTGGGCGAGGGGGAGTCGGTGGTGAAAACCGTGAAGCTCCAGAAAAGCCTCGGCGTTATTTTTGGGAAGGCTTGGAAAAATGGGATTGGCATGCGTTTCTCGCCTTTGGGACAGGATTTGATGGTGTCGATCTGGGAGACGCGGGTGCGGGATTATCAGCTTTTCGTCAGTGAGACGGACCGCGCAGTGCCACGCTCGCCAGACTTTTCACAAACGCCGGAGCACCCGGTCGTCAATGTTTCGAGGGATGATGCGCAGGCATTTTGTGCGTGGTTGACCGAGCGTGAGCGGCGCAGCGAGCGGATCGCACAGACGCATCTCTACCGCTTGCCGACGGACCTTGAGTGGAGCCTGATGGCGGGCTTGGTGGAGGAAGAAGGCTTGAGTCCTGGGTGGCGCTATGCGCGGAAGCAACGCGTCTATCCATGGGGGGCTGAGTGGCTGAGTGACCGAATCATGGGAAATTTCGCGGATCTCACCGCCTCGACCACCCCGCGAGTTGCGCGTGATCGGACGATTCCCGGCTATGATGACGGACACGCCTACACCGCGCCTGTGGGCTCGTTTCCGGTGAGCGCGACGGGCCTTTTTGATCTGAGTGGCAACGTCCAGGAGTGGGTGGAGGATGAGTATTCCAAGCTCGGAAAGGACACCCTCGGCGTCCTGCGCGGTGGGGGCTGGACGACCTTTCAGTCGGATGACCTATTCACGGGTTCGAGAAACGCCGTGCCACCGAATTTTCAAGATGATATTTACGGGTTCCGGGTGGTTTTAGCCAAGGCCCCGGCTAAATTGGAGGACGAGCCTGAAGCGGAGGCTGTCGGAGAGAATTGAAGGTCGGTGGGCGCAGCCGCGAGCGATGAAGCAGGCTTCAAGGCTCCCGGCGGCACCCTGGGAGATGCAAAGTTGCGGGCGATGTTCTAGCGGCGCAATCTTATCGGGCTGGCGCCGGGGCAGGTTTCGGTGCCGGGGCTTTGACGCTTGCTGGATCGCTTGCCCAGTCGGTGTGGAATGCGGCGGCGGGCAAGCCATCGCGGTTCGACAAGTTCGGCTCGGCGAGCTGTGACCATGCAAATCTAGCGTATTTCGGTGCGGCCACGGCTGCGCTGCTCAGCAGGATCGTCTTCGCATCGGCGGAAATTTTTGCATCGGCAGGGTGATAAACATGGTCGCTGCCAGCGATTTCGAACCAGCTGGGAGCCTTGCCATCGCGCGTGGTGAGTCCGCTGCCAGTGTGATCGAAGCGCAGGGCAATCGAGTTTCCAACCACTTTGGACTCCGTGAACAGGGGGCCGGATTTGACAATGTCGGATTTCCCGTAGGTGTCCGCTAGGGCCCAGAGCGCCAAGCGGTGGCCGACGTCAGACTTGTTGGTGGGATGGATGTCCTTGGTGTTGCCGATGTCGAGGGTGACCGCCATGCCGGTGTGAGGGATCTTCAGCGTTTCCTGCTGCGCCTGCCAGATTCCGGGAAGGTCAAATTTCCGGTTAGGTCCGTAGTTGTATGGGGCGAGTTGGACGAACAAGAAAGGGGCTTGCGGTGCCCGGAACTGCTTGCGCCAGCCAGCGATGAGCGCCTGCTTTTTGGTGGTGTAAAGCATCCCTTCGCCGTTGTTGGACTCGCCCTGATACCAGATGAATCCGCGCAGCGCGTAAGGGACGAGCGGGTGAATCATCGCTTGATAGGTGCCGGTTTGTGCGTTGTGGCCGAGCTTGAGAAGTTCGGGTGCGGCGGGCATCTTCGGAGGCGGATTGCCGGCATTGAGCGCTTGGCTCACGCGGTCCGTCCACGAACGGACATCGGCGACGTGCTTCAGAAACGCCGTGTCGTATGGAGCGAAGCCAGGGCTTTTGGCCAAGCGCTCCTTGCGGGTCGCCGCTAGGGCATCAATTCCCTCCAAGCCTTCCTCTGCCCACCAGGGTTCGATGCGAGAACCGCCCCATGAGCTGTGGATGATGCCGACGGGGACCTTGAGTTCTTCGGTGAGTTTTTTCCCAAAAAAGTAGCCGACGGCGGAGAATCCCTTCGCGGTTTCCGGGGTGGTTTCCGTCCATTTGGCGCTTAGAGTTTCAAGGCGTGCGTGGTTGAGGGCGCGTGGTGCTTGGAAAATCCGCATCAGTTTCACTGGGCCGGCGGCGGCGGCAGTCTTGTCACTTTCGCGTGATTGAGTGATCGCCCACTGCATATTCGACTGGCCGCTCGCCAGCCAAACCTCGCCGACCAGAAGGTCTGGGATTTCGACGGCTGGCAGTCCGGCTTCCGTCACGCTCAAGGTCCGTCCTTCCGCGCTGGCGGGCATGGCGGTCAGCTCCGCGAGCCAGCGCCCGGTGGCGTCTGCGGTGGCGGTGTGAGATTGGCCAGCGAAGGAAATCGTGACTTGCTTACCAGGAGTTGCACGCCCCCAGACGGGCACGGGTTTTTCCCGTTGCAAGACGCCACCCGCTTGAAACAAGGGGGCCATGGTGATTTCCGCGTGCGTTGCTTGGCTTAGCAGAAGCAGCGCGATCCAGTGAATATTGTTGGGTTTCGACATGCACGACCTTACGTTGAGCAGGAAGCCGATGTAACACCCTAAAAGCAGAATTTTTCAAGAGCGGCCGGGGTGGATATTCCAAGGAATTGAAGAAAAAATGGTTGCGTGTTCGGGCCTTTGCATTCACTTTTTCGGCGAAACCTCATAAAACAAGGTAATTAACTAAGGATTATGCTTCCCGAGCACGCACCATTCCCATCCGACCAGCGCCGAGCGCTGGATTTGCTCCTTGCTGGCCTTGATCCCGTTCAGCGGGCGTGGTTGAGCGGATTTCTTGCTGCTTCGGGATCTCCCGTTGCCGCGCTTGCGCCTGCGCCAGTGCTTGCCGGGAAATTGACCGTGCTGTATGGCACAGAGTCAGGAAATTCCGAGATTTTGGCGGACCGCGCGGTGAAGGCGGCGAAGAAAAAAGGTTTTCAGGCGGTCATGAAAAACATGTCGGATTTGGCACCTGCGGATCTTGCGAAGCTCAGCAATTTGCTGGTGATCGTCTCGACATGGGGTGACGGTGAGCCGCCGGAAACTGCCACGGCATTTTACAAAGAATTCATGAGCGTGGACACCTCGCTGGCCAAGCTGCGGTTCTCAGTTTGCGCGCTTGGCGACACCTCATACGAGAAATTCTGCCAGACCGGCAAAGACGTTGATGCGCGGCTTGAGAAGCTTGGCGCGACGCGTGTGCTGTATCGAGTCGATTGCGATTTGGATTTTGAGGAGCCCTACGCGACTTGGTTAGAAGCGGCCTTGGGAGCCTTGGCTCCTGCGGTGTCAGCTTCCGCACTGCCCGTGGTGGCTTATGAAAGTGCCGCTTCGGCAGTGTTGAGCGAGTATGGCAAGAAAAACCCGTTTCCGTCCGAGGTCTTGGACACGCTTGTGCTCAATGGTGAAGGATCGGTCAAAGAGACCTTGCACTTGGAATTTTCCTTGGCCAATTCGGGTCTCAGCTACGAGCCTGGGGATGCCTTGGCGGTGTTGCCCGTGAATGCGCCGGACATGGTGAGGGGAGTGCTAGCTGCGGCGAAACTCACCGGAAACGAGGAAGTCGAGGTGAAAAACGTCGGTCGCAAGTTGCTCGCCGATGCGCTGCGCGAGGACTACGACATCACCGGGCTTTCGCGTGCGGTGCTGACCAAACTTGCAGCAGCCAGCGGCTCCAGCAGCTTGACGGAGTTGCTCGCCGAGGATGCGAAAGAGCGCTTGAAAGACTACAATCACGGGCGGGAAATCGTTGATGCGTTGACAGATTTTGCACCTTCCGGACTTGCGGCCGAGGCCTTGCTTGGCATTCTCCGCAAATTGCCACCGCGGCTTTATTCCATTGCCTCCAGCCCGCTTGCGCATCCGGACGAAGTTCACCTCACCGTCGCGGCAGTGCGGTACCAGACTCACGGTCGCGAGCGCAAGGGTGTGTGCTCGACCTACCTTGCCGACTTGGTGAAATCTGGTGATGAGGTGCAAATTTTCGTGCAGCCCAACAAAAATTTCCGCCTGCCAGCCGACGCGGCCACGCCTGTGATCATGGTCGGGCCGGGGACCGGGGTTGCGCCTTTCCGCGCTTTTGTTGAACATCGCGCGGCGCTGGGTGGCTCCGGGAAAAACTGGCTTTTCTTTGGAGATCAACACTACACCTACGACTTCCTCTACCAACTTGAGTGGCAGGACCACCTCAAGAACGGCA
>JBILPN010000320.1:0-4818 GCA_044373865.1 Luteolibacter sp.
AGAGCTTGGCGTTGAGGTTGTGATCGAGTCCACCGGACTTTTCACCGAGGCGGAAAAAGCCAAGGGTCACATCACTGCTGGAGCCAAGAAAGTCATCATTTCCGCACCTGCCAAGGGTGAGGACGCCACCTTCGTGGTGGGTGTCAACGATGACCAATATGATCCAAGCAAGCACCACATCATTTCCAATGCGAGCTGCACGACCAACTGCCTTGCGCCAATTGTTCACGTTCTTCTCAAAGAAGGATTTGGCATTGAAGAAGGTTTGATGACCACCATTCACTCCTACACCGCGACGCAAAAGACGGTCGATGGTCCATCCAAGAAGGATTGGAAAGGTGGCCGTTCCGCCGCCATCAACATCATCCCATCCACGACTGGAGCCGCCAAGGCTGTGGCGCTTGTTTGCCCAGAAGTGGCAGGTAAGCTCACTGGCATGTCGTTCCGCGTGCCGACGCCGACGGTTTCCGTTGTCGATCTCACGGTCAAGACCACCAAGCCAACTTCCCTCAAGGAAATCACGGCCGCCTTGCAAAATGCGTCGGACACCTATCTCAAGGATATCCTCGGTGTCACGGGTGATGAAGTTGTTTCCACGGACTTCATTCATGACAAGCGCTCGTCGATCTTCGACGCTGGCTCCTCGATTGAGTTGAACTCGACCTTCTTCAAGCTCGTCAGCTGGTATGACAACGAGTGGGGCTACTCAAACCGCGTGATCGATTTGCTCACCGACGTGGTGAAAAAGGGAATCTAAGTTTCGCGCCTTTCGCGCTGCGAAGGGATTTTTAAAAAAACGGCAGTCCGCGAGGGCTGCCGTTTTTTTTGGGTTTCGATGAAATTCAGCCCGCCGTGAGTCAAGCCTCCGAGGCATTGAGAAACGGATAGTCCGTGTAACCTTGAGGGCCTTGGCCGTAGAAGCTGTTGGGATCAGGAGGGTTGAGAGCTGCACCGCTGCGGAAGCGTGCGACCAAGTCAGGGTTGGCGATGGCAGCTTTCCCGAATGCGACGGCGTCGGCCGTTCCGGCGGAGATGGCCTCGCGCGCGCTGTCAGCGGTGAATTCCTCGTTGGCGATGTAAACGCCGCCAAAGGCATTTTTCAGCGATGGACCAAGAGCGGGCTGCGTGTAAGATTCACGCGCGCAGAGGAACGCGAGCTTGCGCTTGCCAAGTTCCGTCGCGGCGTGATGGAAGACCGCAGAGAGATTGGAATCGCCGATGCCGTGAGCGTCGCCACGAGGCGCGAGGTGCACGCCCACCCGGTCAGGGCCCCAGACCGAGACCACCGCATCGGTTACCTCTAGCAGAAAGCGTGCGCGGTTTTCGATGCTGCCGCCGTATTCATCCGTGCGGTGATTGGTGGAGTCTTGGAGAAATTGGTCGATGAGATAACCATTTGCCGCATGAATCTCCACGCCATCGAAGCCGGCGGCCTTGGCATTTTCTGCGCCGATGCGGTAGGCCTCGATGATTCCCGGGATTTCCGCAAGTTCCAGTGCGCGAGGCGTGACGAAGGACTTTTCCGGGCGGATCAGGCTCACGTGGCCGGCGGCAGCGATGGCGCTGGGTGCGACAGGGAGTTCGCCATTCAGATAGACCGGGTCCGAGATTCTGCCGACGTGCCAGAGTTGCAGAAGGATGATTCCGCCCTTTTGGTGGACCGCGTCAGTGACGAGTTTCCAGCCTTCGACTTGAGCGTCTGACCAGATGCCGGGTGTGTCCGGATAGCCGACCCCCATGGGCGAGACCGAGCAGGCTTCTGATAGAATCATGCCAAAGGAACTCCGTTGAGCGTAGTATTCCGCCATCAGCGCGTTTGGCACGCGCCCTTCCGAGGCGCGGCAGCGGGTGAGCGGAGCCATGATCATGCGGTTAGGAAATACGAAAGCACCGGCATGCAGCGCTTGGAAGAGAGGGTCAGTCATGAGTGGTGGGAAATAGAGTTGAAAAACGTCGTCCTAGGATCATTCGCTAGAGCGCGAGCGCATGGAAGTGCAAATCTTGGAAGATCAGCGTTGCCGCACTTCAGCCCATGCGCGAATGCGCGTGGAGTGGGTCAATCCAGTAAATTTGCGTAGTGCTTGCGAGCCAAGCTCATCGAAAGATCAAGGATTCCCTGGCTGCGAGAGTGGCGCAGCGCCTCATCCGACATGGCGGCGCATTCCGCGTAACTGAGCGAGCGGATGGCTTGACCGACGCGTGGCACTTGTTGGGGGCCGACGGAAAGTTCCTCGACGCCCAAGCCAAGCAGCAGGGGTGTGAGGCGGATGTCGCCCGCCATTTCGCCGCAGATTCCAGTCCAGATGCCATTGTGAGTGGCCGCGTCGATGGTGCGTTTGATCAGGCGAATCACGGCGGGGTGAGTTGGCCGATAGAGGTCCGCGACATGCGGGTTCACGCGGTCTGCGGCGAGAGTGTATTGGATGAGGTCGTTGGTACCGATTGAGAAAAAGTCCACCTCGGGAGCGAGCAAGTCCGCGCAGATGGCGGCGGCAGGCACCTCGATCATCACGCCGACCTGGATGTCTTCGTCGAAGGGGATTTCCTCCTTGCTGAGTTCATCCATGCAGCGGCGGACCATGTCGCGGCTGCGGCGGACCTCCGAGAGGCCGGAGATCATCGGGAACATCAGCGCGACCTTGCCGGAGGCGCTGGCGCGGAGCACCGCGCGGATTTGTTCCCGGAACATCGCGGGGCGTGCGAGCGAGACGCGGATGCCCCGCCAGCCAAGGAAAGGGTTGGGTTCCGGCTCGGTGAGAGGCTCGATCGGCAGCTTATCGCCGCCGGCATCAAGCGTCCGAATGATGACCGTGTGAGGGGCCATTTCCCGTGCGACGCGCGAGTAAACTTTCATTTGCTCGTGCTCGTCAGGCATTTCGTCGCCGTTGAGCAGGAGAAACTCAGTGCGGTAAAGGCCGATTCCCTTGGCCCCGCAGCGTTTCACCAGCGGCAACTCGTCCACGATTTCGATATTCGCGGAAACGGTGAGGGAGCGGCCGTCCACCGTGTCGGTGGCGGCACCGCGCATGGCTTCGAGCGAGCTGCGGACCTTTTCCTTGGCGCGGCTGAGGCTGCGGTAGCGTTCCAGAGTTTCCTCCGATGGGTGGAGGATGAGCTTGCCCGTGTAGCCGTCGAGAATGGCCGGAGAAAGAGCGATGATGTCGATGACCGCGACATCCAGTCCCACCACAGCGGGGATTCCGAGTGCGCGAGCGAGGATGGCGGTGTGAGAGTTTACGCTGCCTTGTTCTGTCGCGAAACCGAGGACATGACGGCGGTTCATGGAAGCCGTGTCCGAAGGAGCGAGGTCGTAGGCCACCAGCACGTGTTGGTCCTCCGGGCCGGGAGGGCGGCTATCGCCATCGTCGCCGAAATTGCGCAGAACGCGTTGTGCGACGTCCTCAATGTCTGCGGTGCGTTCGCGGAGATAGGGGTCCGGGATGCGGCGCATGGCCTCCAGGAAATTTTGCATCACCGCGTAGAATGCGAACTCCGCATTTTGCTGACGGCTGTCGATGGCGGCGAGCACGCGGTCCACCACCGAGCGATCCTCGAGCATCATCACGTGCGCTTCGAAAATACCGCTTTCGTTGTTGCCAGACAGGTCATCCAGGCGGTTCTGGAGTTCGGTGAGCTGGCGTTTCGTCACCTCTAGCGCTTCGGTGAAGCGTTCCTGTTCGTGAGCGATCTCCGATTCCGGGATTTGATAGACTTCCGGTGCGGTGAAGCCGCGTGCGATCACGTGCACCGGAGCGATGGAAATGCCGGGTGAGGCTGGGATTCCCTCATAGACGATTTCTTGATCAACTCCAGTTTTCGGCATGAACTTGGTCGAGGTTAATTCACAAATGCGTAGAGATTCAAGACGCAATTTTCGCCAGACAAAGGGCGGGTAGGCGTTTCCTCGTTCCGGAAACATCGCGCCGCCCCAATCTCGCCTCCCAGTGCCTCGGCCTAGCGCTGCGCGAGCTTTCCGCCCAATGGCTCTCCAAGCACGATTTGCCGCCCGCTCTTGGCCGAGAGTTTCAGCGGCGGCGCACGTCGACCACAGGGTTGATGTTGTAGTTACGGCAAAGCATCGAAACAGGGCGGCTGGTAGGGGTTGGCACGACGCGGCTTGTTCGGCTTCTTCATCTTTCGGGAACGGATAGCATTCCAGCTCGGACTTCAAGGTGCTTTTGGTCGAGATCGTGGAGAATGTCTCTCCACGCTTCTGGGGCAATCTAATCAATGCTCACTTACACAGGATACCATGGAGAACGTCAGAGTGAAGTCTGAATTTTGCCCACCACCGACGTGTGTGCCCAGCAGGGGCGCAGTCCTAAACCCGTGTGGCCCAACGCGCCAACATCCCTCCGCCCAGAGCAGCGCCCGGGACGAGGCAACGTCCTACGGAAGCGACGCCAATCCCCCGTGGCCCAACGCGCTAACATCCCTCCGCCCAGAGCAGCGCCCGGGACGAGGCAAAGCCCTACGGAAGCGACGCTGATACAACCGTGGCCCAACGCGCCAACATCCCTCCGCCCAGAGCAGCGCCCGGGACGAGGCAACGTCCTACGGAAGCGACGCTGATACAACCATGGCCCAACGGGCTAACATCCCTCAGCCCAGGGCACACGCCCTGGGTTTACCCCGCAGACCTATTGGCGGCCTGTAGGGCCGCGATCCGGGTTTCCGTGGTCCGGCGCACAACCCTATCTCACACTGTTGGCGCTCTCGGCGTGTGGATGAGAAAGCGTGTGAGCTTATACGATTGGAAACAATGGAAAAGGCCGCGCACGCGAAGGCGAAACCCTCTGAAATTCGGGGCGGACCCCA
>JBILPN010000322.1:0-4812 GCA_044373865.1 Luteolibacter sp.
CTTGGTGGGCAAGGGGAAACTTTCGCCCATGGGGGAAGCGGACATCACCGCCGATTTGGGAGCCGAGGCCACACTGGTCCGCGCTTCGCAAAATGGTGCTTTGGTGCTCGTCGCGTGTGCGAACGGTGAGGTGGATTATTTCCTAGCAGATTCTGATGGCGTGTCCAAACGCCAATCCTTCAAGCCCTTCGACGGTGTTGCGCCACGGCAGATGGATTTCCTTTTCGGTGGCGTATCGATTGTTCTAACTGGAGCTGATGGGCAGCAGGAGCAATGGAGCCTTTTCCGTCCGCAAGAAGAGGGTGAGCGCTTGTTTGGCGAGACCCAAAAATTTCCTGACCTTGGCGATGGGGATGTGATTTTTGCCGCTAGCCAGCGCAATCGGACCTTCCTAACCGGTTCGGGTCGCGATTTGTCCATCCGTCACAGCACCTCCGGCGTGGTTCGGTGGCAAGGGACGCTTGATATTGATCCAGTCATCGCGGTGCTTGATGCCAAAGGTGAGCATTTCATTGCCGCGGCCGCCGATGGGCAGACCCGGCGTTACGCGATTCATGATCCTCATCCGGAGGCGAACTGGAAGGCGTTTTTCGGTAAAGTCTGGTATGAAGGCGGCGCGGGGCCGATCTATCAGTGGCAGTCAACCGGGGGATCCGATGACTTTGAGCCGAAGCTTTCGCTCATTCCTCTCATTTTTGGTTCGCTCAAGGGGACGGCTTACGCCTTGTTATTTTCGGTTCCCGTCGCGTTGTTAGCGGCGGTGTTCTCCGCTGCTTTTTTACCGCTTTCCGTCAAGCGGGTGGTCAAGCCCGTGATGGAAATCATGTCCTCGCTGCCCTCGGTGGTTTTGGGGTTCCTTGCCGGACTGTGGCTTGCGCCGATTCTTGAGACGCGAGTTCCGTCGGTGGTGGTGATGATTTTGGCGCTGCCGCTGACCGCGCTTTTGACGGGATATTGCTGGTGCCGCCTGCCGATCGCCTTTCGCAACCGTTTTGAAAACGGCGGTGAATGGATGTTGGTGGTGCCGTTTGTCGCGCTTGCCGGTTGGCTGGGTTGGCATCTTGGCCCGGTGATTGAAGCTTGGTTCTTCGTTTACAAAGATGTCGCCACCGGCAAGGAGATTGCTGATTTCCGGCTTTGGTGGCCGCAGGCTTTCGGTATTCCGTTCGAGCAGAGAAACTCAATGGTACTCGGTTTCATGATGGGATTTGCGGTGATTCCGGTGATTTTTACGATTGCGGAGGATGCTTTGTCGAATGTTCCGAAATCGCTGAGTGCCGCCGCTGCCGCGCTTGGTGCCAACCGCTGGCAGGTGGTGTGGACGGTCATGCTGCCGGTTGCATCATCCGGGATTTTCTCCGCGTTGATGATTGGATTTGGCCGTGCTGTCGGTGAAACGATGATCATGGTGATGGCCACTGGAAACACGCCAGTCACGGATTGGAATATTTTCAATGGCATGCGCACGCTCTCCGCGAACATCGCCGTCGAGCTGCCAGAAGCGCCCGTCGGTTCGACCCACTATCGGACCTTGTTTCTTGGTGCGGTGGTGTTGTTCGGCATGACCTTTGTGATGAACACCCTTGCCGAGGTTTTGCGCCAGCGCCTCCGCGAACGCAATAAAATCGTCTGATTCCATGTCATCCACCGCCTCTGACAAATCCGCATTTGCCACCACCGGGCGCTCCCGCCGTGGTGAGCCCTTGGTTTGGCTTACCGCCGCCGGCCTCGCCTTCGGCGTCGCAATGGCGTTGGGATTGTTTTTGTTAATTTTCATCAAGGGAACCTCCTCATTTTGGCCGAGGCGGATTGATCTGATGGAAGTTTCCCAAGGTGCGGTGATCGAAAAGATCGCGGGTTACGTCACGCAGGAGACTCAGCGCAGGGGAGCGGACGGTGAAATTCACGAAGAAATCCAGGTTTTCCGCGGCAACAAGGACCTCAATGGCGAGGCATTCAAATACATCGACCGCTCGGCGATTCGGGCCAGTTCCAGGCCGCATGATATTTTGTTAGTCGAACGCTTGGAATACGGTCCCGCCATCGTGACTGCGCTTGCCTTGCAGACGCCAGGAGGGCGTGTCGAGGCAAATAACCCGGTTTTTGAGGATACTTTAGAGCAAATTCTTGAGGATGGCCGCACAGCGCGTGAAAGTTTGTTAGTGATTGAGCGCAAACAGATCGGAGCTATCAGTCGCGAGTTAGAGGCGCTTGGTCGCGCTGAGACCGCAGGCTCGGTGCCGGGTGATGTTGCGGCGGCTAGGCGCGCCGAGTTGCAGGCGTCGTTTGAGAAATTGCAGGCGGAAGCCGCAGGGATCCGGGCAAAACTGGCGGCATCAAGTTTCCTTGGTCGTGCGGCAGACGGTCGCGAGGTGGTCTATCCAGCGGGCAATTTGTTGGGAGTGTTTGCAGCCAACCGGGCGGGGATCTTCGAGCGGGTGGGTGAGATGTTTCACCGCATGGGGAAATTCATCAAAGAGGACCCTCGCGAGGCAAACACTGAGGGTGGCGTTTTCCCCGCGATTTTCGGGACGGTGATCATGACCTTGGTGATGAGTTTGTTCGTGACTCCCTTCGGCGTGATTGCCGCGATCTATCTGCGGGAGTATGCCAAGCAGGGCATGATGGTGCGCATTGTGCGCATTTGTGTGAACAACTTGGCGGGAGTGCCCTCCATCGTCTTCGGCGTTTTCGGTCTCGCCTTCTTTGTGTATTTTGTTGGTGGAGGAATCGACCAATGGTTGTTTGGTGACCGGCTGCCCACGCCGACGTATGGCACTCCGGGGATTTTGTGGGCATCTCTAACGCTAGCTTTGTTGACCTTGCCGGTGGTGATCGTGGCCACTGAGGAAGCGCTTTCCGCAGTGCCTCGCGGGGTGCGCGAGGCGGCCTTAGCTTGTGGAGCCTCCAAGTGGCAGACGATTCAGCGCGTGGTGCTGCCGGCCTCGTTGCCCGGTATTCTCACTGGCGTGATTCTGGCGATGGCGCGCGGTGCGGGTGAAGTTGCACCGCTGATGTTGGTGGGTGTTGTAAAATTGGCACCTACCTTGCCGATTGATAGCATCGCCCCGTTCATTCACCCAGAGCGGAAATTCATGCATTTGGGGTTTCATATTTACGATTTAGGCTTTCAGTCGCCGGATGCAGAGGCGGCCAAGCCGATTGTTTACGCGACTGCCTTGTTGTTAATTTTTGTGGTGATTTCCCTGAATTTGACGGCGATTTTGATTCGCAACCGCCTGAAGAAACGCTTTGCCGTTAGCAGCTTCTAAAAAATGTCCGTGCCATCACAATATCCCGCTGCCATTTCCCGCCCTGACTTCATCAAGGTGGACCGCTTCAGCTTTTACTATGGGCCGAAGCAGGCGATTTATGACGTCAGCATGGATGTTCCGGAGAATCAGATCACGGCCTTGATTGGTCCGTCGGGTTGTGGGAAATCCACCTTGTTGAGGAATCTCAACCGGATGAATGACCTGATTGACGATGTCCGTCACGAGGGAGATATTCGGATTGGTGGGACGAGTTTGTATGATCCCTCGGTGGAGGTGATTTCCCTGCGCAAGCGTGTGGGGATGGTGTTTCAGAAATACAATCCGTTTGCCAAGTCGATCTATGAGAATGTGGTGTTCAGTTTGCGGGTTGCGGGTCGTTCGAAAAAGTCGGAGTTGGATGAGACCGTCGAGCGTGCGCTCAGTTCCGCAGCCTTGTGGGACGAGGTGAAAGACCGTTTGCATGATTCTGCATTTGGTTTGTCAGGTGGTCAGCAGCAGCGCTTGTGCATCGCGCGTGCGATTGCGAACCAGCCGGAAATTTTGTTGATGGACGAGCCTTGCGCGGCGCTCGATCCACTTGCGACCTTGAAGATTGAAGAGTTGATTCTGAGCCTCAAGAAAGAGTTCACCATCGTCATTGTCACCCACAACATGGAGCAGGCCACGCGCTGTTCTGACTTGACGGCGTTTCTCTACATGGGGCGTTTGGTGGAATTTGGGAAAACCATGCAGATTTTCGAAAGACCCGCCAAGGCTGAGACCGAGGCATACATCAGTGGACGCTTCAGTTGATATGTCATTACCATCCGATCAATCTAGCAATCTAGCATCCGTGGCAATCGGTGTGCGCGACATGGACTTCAACTATGGAAAGTCCGTTGCCTTGAAAGACATCAATCTGGAGATCCAGCGCAATGAAATTACCGCCTTTATTGGCCCGTCGGGTTGTGGCAAGTCCACCTTGTTGCGATGCTTCAACCGGATGAATGATTTGATTCCAGGGGCGAAGGTGGTGCGCGGTGAGATCCTCATCGACGGGGTGGACATTCACAGTCCGGAAGTGGATAGCGTCGAGTTGCGGCGGCGTGTTGGGATGGTTTTCCAGAAGTCCAATCCATTTCCGCGCAGCATTTATGAGAACGTCGCCTACGGTCCGCGGATTTTGGGAGAGAAGTCCAAGGAGGTTTTGGACGGCTTGGTGGAGAAGTCCTTGCGAGGTGCGGCGTTGTGGGATGAGGTGAAAGATCGTTTGCACGAGAGCGCATTTGGCCTGTCCGGAGGGCAGCAGCAGCGCTTGTGCATCGCTCGCGCGACGGCGGTGAATCCCGCGATTATTCTGATGGATGAGCCGTGCTCCGCGCTGGACCCCATCGCGACGGCGCGGGTTGAGGAATTGATCCTTGCGATGAAGGAAAATTATACGATTGTCATCGTCACCCATAACATGCAGCAGGCCACGCGGGTGTCGGATCGGACGGCATTCTTTTACCTTGGCGAGCTGGTTGAGTATGACACCACAGCAAAGATCTTCACCTCA
>JBILPN010000323.1:0-4766 GCA_044373865.1 Luteolibacter sp.
CATGGTAAATCGTCGCACCAAACGCATAGATGTCCGATCGGAAATCCTCGGCGTGTCCCTCAATCGTTTCCGGCGGCACGTAGTAGGGTGTCGCCCAGACCTCGGTCGCCGTCGCTTTCCCCCCTTGCGTGACGAGCGCGAGGCCGAAGTCCACCAGCTTGGCATGCCCGTCCGCATCCAACAAAATATTTCCTGGTTTGACGTCCCGGTGGATCAATCCGGCCGCGTGCGCCGCCTTAAGCCCCTGCGCGACCTCAATCGCCAAGGGCAGCATCTCGACCTCTGGGATTTTCCCCCGCTCACGGATTTGATGCTCGAAATGCCCGCCCGGCACCAACTCCATCGCAATGTAAAAGCGGCCGAAGGCCCGGCCCGTCGTTAGAACACGCACCACATGCGGATGACTGAAGGATGCGGTGATCCGCGCCTCCTCCTCAAACGCCGCAATCCGCCGCTCATCCGCGGAAAAATCTTCGCTCAAAATCTTCAAGGCCACCTCACGCTCCAAGGTCGGGTCATGCGCCACAAAAACCATGCTCATCCCACCAACCGCATGCCGCCTCACCAACTGATACGGGCCAAACTTCAATTTCACCCGGGTATGCGCACCGCAGGATGGACACTGGACATTGGAAAATGGAGCCACCGCCGAGACATCCATCGCGCCCCCACATGAGTGGCAGTGTGCAAGATCGTCCGGCGCTTGAGGCATGGCCGCAGCCTAGACACGCGCATCCCTTGCGCCAATGAAAAATCACGGTGCCACTGGCTGGGCGATTGCCCCTCAATTTCCTCACGCCCAAGCCTGCTGGATTTGGATTCGTGCAAACTTGATCTTGCCGCAGGTTCTTCTACGGAGAGACTCGCGACGTGGAAATTCGAGTCGATGACAGTCCGGGCGAGCGTATTGACTCGTTTCTTGCCGCGCGTCTCGCGGACCTCTCGCGCTCTCGCATCCAAGCGCTCATTCGCGAGCAATTCATCCAAATCAACGGCCACCCTGCAAAGCCTCGCGATGCGGTGAAACTCGGCGATTGCATCTCGGTGGTCATCCCGGAGGCGGTTCCGCTCGATGCCGCACCCCAGGAAATTTTACTCGATATCTTGTTTGAGGACGAGGATCTGGTGGTCCTCAACAAAGCACCCGGAATGGTCGTCCACCCCGCGCCGGGCAACCCAGACGGCACGCTGGTCAACGCGTTACTCCACCACTGCAAAGGCAAACTTTCCGGCATCGGCGGCGTCGAGCGCCCGGGAATCGTCCACCGCCTCGACAAGGACACCTCGGGCTGCCTCGTGGTCGCCAAGTCTGACGCCGCGCACCAATCGCTCGTCACTCAGTTTTCCGAACGCAGCACGATGGAGAAACTCTATCTTGCGGTCACTCAGGGCCTGCCGAAACCGGCGAAAGACACGATTTTCACGCACATCGGACGCCACCCGGTGAACCGCCAGAAAATGGCGGTCATCAATCCTCCCGGCGGCAAGACCGCGATCACGGACTACGAAGTTCTCGCCACGGACGCGGCCTCGCTGACCGCCTTCGTCCTCTGCCACCTGCACACCGGCCGCACCCACCAGATCCGCGTGCACATGCACCACAAGGGAGCCCCCCTCGTCGGCGACCCAATTTACGGAAAACCCAGCAAAACTTCCGAACAGACCGGACGCCTCATGCTCCACGCGTGGCGACTGTCCTTTGAGCACCCGATTTCAAAAAATCGCCACCGCTTCGAGGCCCCCATCCCACCCGAGTTTGGCCCATGGCTGGACCTCGCGGACCCGCGCAGCCGCCCATGAGGCCGCAACTCGCTTTGCCACCTCACACAAAGAATGATGCAGTTCTGATTTTTGCCGATTGCACAGATTCCCTCCCATGCCAGAGTCGGCGAGGAAAACGATGACTACTGAAAACTTGCAAGAGCGAATCGCAGAGAGCAGCGGCTGGATCCAGACCGTCAAAAATGAGATGGCCATGGTCCTCGTCGGCCAAGAACGGCTGGTGGACCGCCTGCTCATCGGCATGCTCTGCAATGGCCACATCCTTCTCGAAGGCGTCCCGGGATTGGCCAAGACCTTGGCCGTCAAGGCTTTGTCCGGCTCACTCCACGCCTCGTTCGCTCGCTTCCAGTTCACTCCGGACCTGCTCCCCGCCGACTTGGTTGGAACCATGGTTTATCACCCGCAGGAAACCAAGTTTGAGCCGAAACTTGGCCCGATTTTCAACAATCTGATCCTTGCCGACGAGATCAACCGTGCCCCGGCCAAGGTCCAATCCGCCCTCTTGGAAGCCATGCAAGAACGCCAAGTCACGCTTGGCGACCGCTCCTACCCCCTTCCCCAGCCCTTCCTCGTGCTCGCCACCCAGAACCCGATCGACCAGGAAGGCACCTACCAACTCCCGGAGGCCCAGCTCGACCGCTTCCTCCTCAAGGTGACCGTCGGCTACCCCACCAAGGACGAGGAATTGCAAATTCTCGACCGCATGGCCACCTCCACTCCCCCTTACCAAACGAAGTCGGTCGCCACGCCCGAGCAAGTCGGCGCTTCACGAGATTTGGTGAATGAGGTTTACATCGACCCCGCCATCCGCAAATACATCGTGCAAATCATCCACACCACCCGCTTTCCCGGGCTCGTGGACGCACCTTTGAAAAACCTCGTCCGCTCGGGTGCCTCACCCCGTGGCACCATCAATCTCGCACTCACCGCCCGCGCCCGCGCCTTCATGCAGGGCCGCGCTTACGTCACACCTCAGGACGTCAAGGACATGGCGCTCGATGTCCTCCGCCACCGGATCCTCCTCACTTACGAGGCGGAGGCGGAGGAAATGACCACCGACTCGATCATCGAGCGGATCATGAACAAGGTCGCCGTCCCGTAATTTTCCGCTTCTCGCTCAATCTCAAGGATGCTGACAGACCAACAAATCGAGGAAATGATGGGCCGCGTGCGCAAGCTCGAGCTGAAGGCTCGGCGCTTGGTCCGCGAATCGTTTTCCGGCGAATATCTGTCCTCATTCCGCGGCCAAGGCTTGGATTTCGACGATTTCCGGGAATACCAACACGGCGACGAGGTCCGCTTCATCGACTGGAACGTCACCGCTCGCATGAACCAACCCTTCGTCCGGAAATTCCGCGAAGAACGGGAACTCTCGGTCGTCATCGCCGTCGATGTCTCAGGCTCGGCTGACTATGGCAGCGTCAACCTAAGCAAGCGCGAGATCGCCGCTGAAACCGCCGCGGTCCTTGGCTTCAGCGCCCTCCACAACGGCGACAAAGTCGGCCTGCTCATTTTTGCAAATGAACCGCTCCTGTTCATCCCGCCAGAAAAAGGCAGCCGTCACCTGCTCCGCATGATCCGGGAAATCCTCGTCGCCAAGCCACCCAGCCCGGGAACTTCCATCGCCAGCGCCTGCGATTTCCTCGTCCGCACGCTGCGCCGGAAATCCTTGGTTTTCATGATTTCGGACTTCTCGTCCGACCCCCTCGAAAAACCCATCGGCAAGCTGTCGAAAAAACACGAAACCCTCGCCCTCCGCGTCCTGGACCCGCTCGAGTCCAAGCTGCCCAAACTCGGGAAAGTCACCATGGTCGATCCGGAAACGGGCTTCGAAACCCTCGTCAACACCGACAACCCAAAGCTCCGCATGGGCTACGCCAACCTGATGGAGAGACAACATCAGGGCGTCGCGGCGATCTTTAAGAAGCACGGAATCGATTCCGCCGACCTGAAAACCGATGGCGACACGCTCGCCGCCCTTCACCAACTTTTGAAAAAACGCAGCCGCAAGCGCTCTGGATGAGATCCCGATGAACGAAACTTCCGCTCATTTTGAACTCATGGAACCGACCTCACCCGAGGCGCTGATCCGTGATGCATGGGTCGAGCCTTGGATGCTCGTGGTCGGCTTGGTTCTCGCTGCGCTCGTCGCCGCCGCCATCATTCGCCACCGCCGCAAAGCCAAGCCGATCCCGCAGGAAGCCATCCGCGACGCCGCCCGCAACTGCGCGCTCAGCGCCCTTTCCCAATTAATCCCCGTTCATGCCCGCGACGCTGCGGTGCAAACTTCGCTCATTTTGCGCAGCTACCTCTCAAGCGTCGCCGCAGATCCCGCGCTCTTTGAAACCCACGAGGAAACTCTCGCCCGCCACGAGGCGCTGCAAGGGTTCTCGCAGGAGGCCAAGGCGGCGGCGAAACTCGGCTTCAGCCGCCTCGCCGCTCTCAAATACTCCCCGGAACTGCCCTCCGCAGACACGGCAACGGTCATCGATGAAGCACGCGCGCTGCTGGAAACCCTTCACCAAGGCTTCAAGTCATGAGCGACTTTATCACTCACTTCCGCTTCGCCCAACCCGGCTGGCTGCTGCTTCTGCTCCCAGCGCTCCTGCTGTTCGTTCTCCGCCGCGGGCTTGGCTCGGAGGCGGCAGTGAAATTTCCCAACCTCGCGGTGCTTGTCAGCCTTGGCAGCCGGGTCCGCAAAACGGCTTGGAGCTACGGGCTGCCACTCGCTTACGCCGCTCTTTTCCTTGCCACTCTCGCAATGGCACGCCCGGTCTGGCGAAATCAATACGAAAGCCGGTCCGCCAGCGGCATCGACATCATGATCGCTTTCGATGTGTCACTCTCAATGGACATCGACGATTTCGAGGATCAGGGGCAACGCGTGAAACGCATCGATGTGGCGAAGAAGGTGGTCGATGACTTCATCCGTCGCCGCCCGGAGGACCGCATGGGGCTGGTTGCCTTCGCCGGTCGCCCGCGCG
>JBILPN010000324.1:0-4764 GCA_044373865.1 Luteolibacter sp.
GACAGGATTTTCCTTGTGAGATCGTGATTGCGCCGCCGTTCATCTCCTTGCCAAAGCTTGCCGATTTGCTGCACACCGCCACAGCAGTCCAGAACGCGCACGCCATTCAGATCGCTGCGCAAAACTGTTCGCAGTTTGACTCGGGTGCTTACACGGGTGAAATCAGCGTGGTGATGCTGCGCGAGTTTTTCGTCCACTACGTGATTCTTGGTCACAGCGAGCGACGTGCGATTTTCGGTGAGACCGATGCGATCATCAACGCGAAAATGAAGAAGGCGCGCGAGGCGAATTTGAAGCCAATCTTCTGCATCGGCGAGACTCTCGCTGAGCGTGAGGCCGGGCAGTTGGAGAGTGTGCTCCGGACGCAAATCACCGATGGCTTGAGTGGTCTGACGGAGAAGGATTTGGCGGAAACCGTCGTCGCCTATGAGCCTGTCTGGGCCATCGGCACTGGAGTCACTGCGACTTCTCAGCAGGCGCAGGATGCCCACGCCTTCGTCCGTTCGGTCATCGCTGGTCTCTACGGTGCGGATGCCGCAGCGCGCATTCGCATCCAATACGGCGGCAGCGTGAAGCCCGGCAACGCGGCGGAACTGATGGCTTGCCCGGACATCGACGGCGCCCTGATCGGTGGGGCTGCCTTGGAGCCTCAAAGCTTCCTGGAAATCATCCGCAACGGATCGGCCTCTGCGGCTGAATAAGGGGAGGGGAGTTTCAACCCAACTTACCGCACAAATGTGGGGTTTCACCCGTGCCATTGCTTGCGTCTTTCTCCTGCTCAGCGCGTGGAGTCAGGCGGAGCATGTCATCGTCACGGGTGGCCCCGCCTTGCGGCGCTGGGAGGACTTGCGCGTCGCCGAAGACCGGCATGATCGCTGGTGGGCGAATTTCGTCCGCGCATCGACCTTGCGGATTGATGAAATCCGCCGTGCTTACGGCGGGACTGCTCCCGTGGTGTGGATGGTCTATCAACCTGGTTACCAGGCTCGCGGCAAGGAGGATGGTAAGCCATACCTCGCTTGGATTTCCCAGCAGGCCAGCAAGCGCAAGGTCTCGCTCGTCTGGTTCAATAGCAGTGGAGATTTCCTGAAATCGCTCAATTCCCGGCCGCGCGGTTCGGTGAAAACGTTCGATTTCTTTGGGCACTCGAACCGACATGCCTTCATGTTCGACTACGGCAGTGACATCATGGCCGCGTCCACGGCATGGCTTCATGAACGAGATTTGCCGAGGATCAAGGCAGGGATTTTCGACTCAAACGCCTATTGCAAAAGCTGGGGTTGTCACACGGGCCAAAGCATGAGCGAGGTCTGGAAGCGGGCGATCGGAGTGGCCTTGGAAGGTGCCAAGGGGCCAACCGACTACACGGTGGTCGGCCAAGGCAAAATGCCAGCCGTTCGTGGGTCATGGACCCGGTGATGACCGGGGTGCGCACCTTGACTCGGCCCAGTCGGTAAATTTCCCGTTTTCCCTTCTCGCTTTTCACCTCACGCCTCTGACTTACTTCTCACCAGCGACTGACATTCGCGCCGTCGCCAACTCGATTTTTTAAAATCATGACTCTTGCCGAACTCCAAGAACTTCATTCACTGCCGTTTTTTGACCTGATCAAGCGGGCTCACGAGGTGCATCAAAGCCGTTTTCCAGATGGGAAAATCCAGCTTTGCACCCTGCTTTCGATCAAAACTGGCGGTTGTTCTGAGGATTGTGCGTATTGCACCCAATCCGCCCGCTACGAAACGGACCTCAAAAATGAGCGGCTGCTGTCGAAGGAAACTGTCATGGAGAGCGCGCGCGCGGCTCGCGAAAATGGCTCGACTCGCTTCTGCATGGGAGCTGCGTGGCGGGGGGTGCGCGGCGGCACCGAGCGCTTCAACCAAGTGGTTGACATCGTGAAAGAAGTTTCCTCACTCGGCATGGAGGTTTGTGTCACGCTTGGGGAGCTTGGTCCAGCTGAGGCGATTGCGCTCAAGGAAGCTGGCGTCACCGCCTACAATCACAACTTGGACACCTCGCCGGAGCACTATCCAAACATTGTCACCTCGCACACTTATGAGGACCGCCTGCGGACGATTCGCAATGTGCAGGATGCTGGCATGTCCGTCTGTTGCGGGGGCATCCTTGGCATCAGTGAAACGATCACCGACCGTCTTCGCCTGCTTGAGGTGATTTCCAGCTTCAATCCTCAACCCGAGAGCGTGCCGATCAACTCGCTGATGCCGATGCCGGGCACGCCTCTTGCGAACAATGCGCAGGTGGATCCCTTTGATCTTGTCCGGATGATCGCCTGCGCGCGCATCGCGGTGCCGGGTGCCAAAGTTCGCCTATCCGCTGGTCGCACCCGCCTGTCTGATGAAACTCAGGCGCTTTGCTTCTTTGCCGGGGCGAATTCCATTTTTTATGGCGATAAACTTTTGACTGCGGAAAACCCTGAGGCCCGCAAAGATCTTGATCTTCTCGCCAAACTTGGATTGGAGACTTTGGCTCCCAATCCCGGCCTTGAAGCTCCGGAAGTCAATCAACATCAAGCGCTCAGCCCGGCTTGCGCTGGAACTGGCTGCTGCTGATTTTTCATCATTTTATCAAAAAACCCGTTCTGGACAGCCTCGGTCTGCTTGTCTAGCTTCCCGCCTTCACCACACAACATCTATGATCCGTAACATCATTCCCGGCGCACTGGCCCTCGGTCTCATCGCCTCAGCCCACGCCCAACAGCCAGCTGCTGACGCAGCACCCGCCAAGCAAGAAGCCACGACTCCACCGGTCGAAGTGCCAGCCAAGCCTAAGCTCGACCCCGCCACGATGAAGGCGGATTCGTCCTACGCTCTCGGTTTCCGCACAGGCGGCGGTTTTGCTCAGCAATTTGGCAAATTTGGCGTTTCCGCTGAAGATTTGGACACCACGACCTTCATTGCCGGGTTCATGGCTGCGCTCAAAGGTGGCAAGCCTGACATGGAAGAGGCTAAGCTCCAAGCGGCCATGGAGGCACTCGGCGAGATGCTCCAAGCGCGTGAAAAGGAAAGCGCTGCTACCAATCTCGAGGCGGGTAAAAAGTTTCTTGCTGAAAACGGCAAGCGCGAAGGCGTGACCACCACCAAGAGCGGCCTTCAATACGAAGTGCTTGCCAAGGGCGGCGAGGAAAAATACGTGGCCCCCAAGGAAGGTGATAAGGAAGCCGCTGAAAAGCAGTTCCTTGTGAATTACAAGGGCACGCTCATCGATGGCAAGGAATTCGATGCCTCGCCTCCAGGTGAGCCAGTTCCAATGACTCTGCAAGTGGTGCCTGGCTTCAAGGAGGCTCTCACGACCATGCCTGTCGGTGCCAAGTGGAAGCTCTTCCTGCCAAGCGAGCTCGCTTATGGCGAAGAGCGTCGCAGTGCTGAAATCGCGCCAAACAGCGTTTTGATTTTCGAGCTTGAGCTCGTCAAAATCGAGGACGCGCCTGCCGCGCCACAAGGCATGCCATTCCCGATGCCACAGGGCGGCCCACAAGGCCAGTAATCTGAGGAATTCTGATGTTCAAAAGCTGGCGGGGCGACCTGCCAGCTTTTTTGTGGGCACGACGCACGAAATTTTGCCAAAATTGGGTTTTGCTTGGCTGGATTCCCTGACAATACTCTCTCGCAAGTTCTCCGCATGATCACCTACACCAAGCAGCCACACGCCCGCGAACATCGGCTTATTTTTAAAAACGTCGATCGGGAGGGCTGGGATCCTTCGATCGATTGTTACATGCGCGATGGTGGCTACGATGACTTGAAGAAAGCCTTCACCATGCAGCCGAAGGAAATCACCGAGGAGGTGAAGAAATCCGGGTTGCGTGGTCGCGGGGGCGCAGGGTTCCCAACCGGCATGAAGTGGACTTTTATCCCGCCGAACAACACCAAGCCGGTTTATCTGATTTGCAATGGTGACGAGTCGGAACCAGGCACGTTCAAGGACCGCTATATTCTCCATCAAGACCCGCACCAGTTGGTTGAGGGGATGGTCATTGCTGCGTTTGCGGTCGGCGCGCACACTGCGTATATTTACATTCGCGAGGAGTTTCCCGAGGCGGCGCGGATCGTTGAGCAGGCGATCGAGGAAGCACGTGCCAAGAATTTCCTCGGTAAAAATGTCCTTGGCTCCGGCTTTGACGTGGAGATTTTCGTGCACCGTGGTGCGGGTGCTTACATCTGTGGTGAGGAGACCGGCTTGATCGAGTCGCTCGAAGGCAAGCGCCCTTACCCGCGCATCAAACCGCCGTATTTCCCGGCAGCACTTGGGCTCTACATGTGTCCAACCATCGTGAACAACGTGGAATCGCTTTGCCACGTGAAGCACATCATTCGCATGGGGGGGGATGAATACGCCAAACTTGGCGTGGCGCGGAATACCGGCACACGAATTCTCTGCGTTTCCGGCGATGTCAAAAACCCGGGTTATTTCGAGGTAGAAGTCGGCAAGGTCACGATGCGTGAATTGCTCTACGACATGTGCGGCGGCCCGAAAGAGGGGCGCGAGTTCAAGGCGGTGATCCCGGGTGGCTCGTCTTCTAAGATCTTGAAATGCAACGAGGTGTTTCAGTTGAAAAATCCGGATGGCACCAGCCGGGAACTCAATTTCTGGGATATTCAAATGGACTTCGACACCCTCGCTGCCTGCGGTTCCATGGCCGGTTCCGGCGGTGTGATCGTGCTGGATGACACGCGGAAGATGTCTTGGGTTCTCAACAACCTCAACGCGTTTTATGCCCACGAGTCCTGCGGCCAATGCACGCCGTGC
>JBILPN010000326.1:0-4710 GCA_044373865.1 Luteolibacter sp.
TGCATGGTGATTTTGTTCTAACTGAGTTTCGGGCGACACGCATCACTCACTCCACCAACGTTGCGCTGGGAGCGCCGGTGAAGGCAACTCATCCTCTTTATAAGACAACAAAACCGGTTGGTGAGATGACAGCTGCGGCGTTGACCGATGGCTTGCCATCGACATTTGCGCACCCATGGCAGCCGGATCTGGGGGATGCGTTTCATTTCGAGATCGACCTCGGGAAAAAGAATTTATTTGACCATCTATCCCTCTGGGGCCGGAACGACGGACTGCAAAAAGAGGACCGAATGAGCCGCGTGAAAGTGCAGATCTACGACGAAGATCCGGTTGCGGGTGGCTTGCCGGTTTGGGAAGCGATCCATCGGGAGGATGGGTCTTACCCGTTGCGGGGTGAGGTGGACATTCTGCGGAGTGCGGATGGCCATGGGCGGTTCGGCGGGCGCTATATTCGGCTTTCGAGCGACAGTCAGGTGCCACTTTCCCCGCAATTTGCAGAGGTGGAGGTCTATCCAATCCGGCAGCTAACTCCCGTCTCGCTGCGTGCGGATGGGAGAAAAGTTGAAATTGGCGAAGGGGTGCGAATTCCGCCTGGAACCTTCCGCCTTGCCTTGGAAATGAAGGTTGCGCGCGAGGATGTGTTGCGGGAGACACCGTTTCGTTGGAGGTTCAGGGGGAAAGATGGAGCATGGCTGGTTTCTCGTGAGCGGATTTTGGAAATTCAGTGCCCTGCCGCAGGGGACTATACATTTGAAGCCCAAGCATCGCACAGCGACGGGACTTGGGACGCCAGCGTGATGTCGCTGCCGATCGTGGTGCTCGCTCCATTCACCCAGTCGCGGAGTTTCATGTTGCTGCTTGCCTTGTGCACCCTGGTGGTTGGTGGCTTGATTGCTTGGTGGGTATCCCACCGACGCATTGTCGCGCTGGAAGCTCTGTCCGTGTTAGCTGCCGAACGCACGCGGATCGCGCGCGACATGCACGACGAAGTGGGAGCGCGGCTCTCGCAACTTTCGTTTCTGTTAAAATCCCTGGAGAGTCATCCAGCGCTGCCTGAATCCGCGAAGGGAGAAGTGCAGCAGCTTTCAGAAACTGCCAGCCAAGCCTTGGGTTCCTTGGATGAGGTCGTCTGGACGGTGAATCCGAAGAATGACAGCTTGGAGTCACTTTCTCGTTTTCTGTGCCAGCATGCCGAGCGCTATCTTGGTGTGATCGGTGTGAGTTTTCGTCTCGTTGCCCCCCCGGCGTGGCCCGCGCTGGTGGTGTCGGCGCAGGTTCGGCACGATCTAGCAATGGCGGTGAAAGAAGCGCTTCAGAATGTGGTGAAGCATTCCTCTGCCAGTGAAGTGGTGTTGACGCTGGCCCTTGTGGGGCGTGATTTCAGCGTCCGAATCACTGACAATGGCTGCGGCCTGCCTGATCCGCAAGTCGCCAGCCAACGCAGCGGACTTGCAAACATGAAAGCCCGGCTCGAAGCTCATGGCGGGTTCTGTCAGATTCAGCGCCGCACGGAAGGTGGCACTGAAGTGACGCTGAGCGTTTCACTCCGCTAATGTTGAATTATCCGTAAAAATCATGCCTCCCATTCTAACTGCCATCATCGAAGACGATGCATCATTCGCGCGGATGTTCGAACAGCATTTCAAACGCCGCGGGTCCGGCATCGACTGCGTTGCGGTCTATCCAAATGCGGAAGACGCGTTGGAAAAAATTCCGCTCGACCCGCCGGAAGTTGCCTTGGTGGACATCAACATGCCTGGCATGAATGGCATCGAGTTCATTTCCCGGATCCGGGTTCTTTGTCCTGCGCTCATCTGTTTGGTGCTAACCACCTTTGACGATGACACCTCGGTATTTGATGCCTTGAAGGCGGGCGCATGCGGTTACCTTCTCAAGCGTTCGTCGCCGGATGAAATTGTCATTGCCATTGAGCAGGCGGTGGCGGGTGGTGCACCGATGTCACCTCATATCGCGCGGCAGGTGGTGGGATTCTTCCACTCCCGCCCGGCTCCGGAAAGTGCGGAGACGCTGAGCGAGCGGGAGCGGCAAGTTATCGAGTTGTTAGCAAACGGCCTGCTATACAAAGAGATCGCGGATAAACTTGATTTGACCTTTGAAACCGTGCGAAGCTACGTGAAGCGGATTTATGAAAAGCTTCATGTGCATTCGCGGACAGACGCTGTGAACAAGTATCAAAAACAGAGGAGGTAGGAACCGTCAGGAAAGGGTGGAAATCAGTAAGATTGCTAGAGCCGCTGTGTCATGGCCTGCCCGGGCATTCGGGAGTTTTCCACACACCGCAAGGCAACTATGGTTTGAAATTTGCCGAAGAATTCGAGATCAATCGTATGGGACCAATCAGTCCTGCGGGTCGCAGCGGAGTGTCCTTGCGGTGGTAATACCAAGTGACGAAGCACTTCCGATTTTTCTCAGGGCGTGCTTGGTTTTTGATGAACCAATCCGGGTAACCTTTCATCGCGTGGCCACGAGCGCCGCGATCCTCGCCCCATTCAAAGTCGGCAGGGAATTGTTCGTCGCCAACGAGTCGGTTGTGCCAGGTATTGGTGACGGCGATTTCCAGTTGGTTTCTCCCAATTTGCAGGGCTGAAGAGACATCGAGTGTGAAGGGAGCCTGCCAAAGCACGCCCAAATCCTTGCCATTGAGAGACACGCGAGCGAGGTCGTGGACCTTGCCAAGATCTAGGGTCCATTGAGATTTCAGGTCTGAAAGTTCAAATTGAGTCGAATAGCTTGCGGTGCCTGAAAAGTATTTGATCGAGGCTGTATCGTTTTCCGCTAGGTTGGCGAGGTTTGATAATGTTAGGTCCTGCCTTGCTTCGACCGGTGAGTCGAGAGCGATTGTCCAAGGCCCCTTGAGCGTGAGCGGCGGCGCAGGATCTGGTAGGTCGAGGACTTTGCGTTTGCCAGAAGCGAACGAGAGTTCGGCGCGGATTGCGGTGCTGGCTGATGCCGTCACCGAGCCGTCCGTGGAGGCTGTTAGTGAAAGTTTTGCAGCGTTTGGCTTGCCTAAGCTGAGGGGTTTGCCCTCGGCGATTTCAGTCGTTTCAACTTTACCGTTCAGGCGGTATTCAAGTTCCAATTGTTTGACGATGTTCGGTGCTGGATCGTGACCGAACACACTTGGGTTGATTTGAGAAATTTGGATGAAGCCGTGGCTTGCGAGAGTTTTCAGTTTATCGCCGACATCGAGCCAGCGGTCGCCGTTTGCGGTTCCGAAGCGTGCCTTGAGGATCTCCAGAGCTCCCTCGGAGGATGATTTTGAAACCACCGAGACAAGGTGGTCAGCGGGCAATTTGGAATCGCGGAAAACTACGAAGATCGAGCGATACGAGTCCAGCGTCAGATCCACCTCGGTGCGACCATTTTTCTCGCGCCAAACCGGTGCGAAGCGGGTGGAGCCAGTTTCCGCGTCCCAGAGTTCCGGGCGTTTGCCAGTGATGCGGAATGAGGCGGTGAAGCTGTTGCTTTTGTCGGTGGTGTTCGCCACGAAAAACAAGGTTTCATTATGGGTCTGGCGGGTGGTGCCAGCGATGCCGGATGCGCCGGGAAACTGAAGGATCGGCGTGATTTTGAAGTCGCGTGTGGCGACTGCGATGTCTCCTTTAGTGTAGAGTTTTCCTTTACCAATCGAGCGGACCGGTTCGTCGCTCCAAAGGCGCGATGCCTTCACTTCTTCGTCGCTCTGGGGGTAGCCAGCGAGGCCGGGTGCGCCGGATGGTTTTGCACAGACGATGACGGCACCTTGCTCTAGCAGTGACTCGATTTGCTTAAGGTCGGTGGGCGATAGGAGTCCGTCGTGAGGGATGCCGAGGAAGGGATAGGTGCGGCCGGAGCTTAGGACGATGCGGCCGTCGATGACCGCCACGCCAGTGCGAAACTCGCGCCAAGAGATGATGTCCGAGCCCTGAGATTTCCCGACGCTAACAAAGTCTGCGGGAGCTTCGCCCGCTTGCAGCAATGCCTGGGCTCGGCCAAGATAGAGGAAGAACGCAGTTCCATCTTTCGCCCATGTTTGGTGGCGGTTGAAGTGGGTGCCCCACCATCCCATGCCCATGCCGGGCTTGTAGCGATCGTCAAAGGGTTGGTGGACCCAGTGGTGCAAGATCATGCGGTTCGCCCCGCTGGCCAGAGCACCATCGGCCGATCGCTTAAGATATGCAGGAGTTTCCGACCACTTGCTGAGGTCGGGAGGTCCGGTGAAGGCCTCTGCGCCGACGACCGTTCGACCAGCGGCGCGGGCGGCGGCGACGATCGTTGAGTCGATGGCACCGCCACCGTTTGTCCAAAATTCGCCCATTGGAATATCGGCGAGAGCGGTGCCATCCACCGTGTCAAAGTTCCCGCCATAGGGCTCGAACTGAAGTTGCGCACCCACACTCTTCATTTTCTCCAGGCCAGTCAACCAGCCGTTTTCGTAGTAAAGAGTGCGAATGA
The DNA here is from genome assembly GCA_044373865.1 of Luteolibacter sp. GTDB lineage: Bacteria > Verrucomicrobiota > Verrucomicrobiia > Verrucomicrobiales > Akkermansiaceae > Luteolibacter. The sequence continues at coordinate 4,456 of JBILPN010000326.1, forward strand.
CATCGTTGAAATCCCATTGGAAGCGCGCGCTGAGCTGCTTGTTGCTGACGGTGCGTTGGGCTAAAGTTAGAACCCATGGCAATGGATCGTAGCCCTTTCGTTTTAGAAACTCCTCGCGGAACGCCGGAGTCCAGTTCTGTTGGCCGGCCTCATAGCTATCGATTAAGAAATGCCGAAAACTCTTTCCAAGGTGAGGTCCGAGATGAGTTTTGATGGGATCGATCACCTGATCCCAGTGGAAGCGGTTGAGCTCGC
>JBILPN010000327.1:0-4700 GCA_044373865.1 Luteolibacter sp.
GGGCGCTGTCCTGGACAACGGCGTAGTCCTCGACCCGGGCACCGCTGGCGACAAAGCCGTTGCCGAGGACGCGGGCATTCGGTCCGAGGTAGGCGCTAGCATGGACGCTGGCGGTGCTGGATTTGAAGCCGCCTCCGTTAGAATGCTGAATCAGCCCGGAGGTAGAAGAATTCGTTCGCTCGCGGGGTGTTGCTCCGGAAACCTGAACTTCGTAGTGGAAGCGCGAACGCGAGGGATGGGAACGGAACCGATAGGCCACCTCATCATGGCCACCGTAGAGAAAGACGTCCGGCGTTCCCGCTACGGATAGATAGAGTTTGTTCTCGTCGGCGGCCAGGGTGATTGAACTGTTGCCCTCACTCCAAAGCGGCGTGTAGCGCTCGATTCCGGTGTCGCTGACGGCGATCAACGACGCGCGCCAATCTGCGCCACGGGCGGTGTCGGCAAGGCCGCGGAGGTTCACCGTGACCAAACGTCCGGGTCCGCTGCCGGCGGGGATCAGCTCGTGCATGGCGTAGGCACCTTGGGCTGGCGCTTTGTTCGGCGGCACGCGCCACCACGTCGGGGCGTCCGGGCGTTGGATGAGATCGGTGAAAAGGTGGCGGGCGTTGCGGGTGGGATCCTGGGTGTTGAGCTCGGCGGTCATGGCCGTCTGGTTGGAGAAATCCCAGGTCGCACAGCGGCGGGCGTAGTAGCCGGAGAGGTCTTTGAGTGAAGTCGTCGGCGTGATTCGGTCGAGAGCCGTCATCGCGAACTCGCCGGGTTGGGTTTCCTGCCAGACACGCTTGATCATGCCTTCGGAGAGGTCAGGCAGGTTGTCAGGGTTGGTGTCCACGTAATACATGAACGGCCAGGTGAGGTAGAGATTCCGGCCCGACGACATCATAAAGTGGCCGTCGCGCACGCCGAGCGCCTCGATGTTCGAGCGGTTTGGATAGACGTTTTGATAATGGTTGAGCCAGCGCTCGCGGGCGTAGTTCGCGTGGGTTTCCCACCACTCGCCGGGCACGTGGCCGCTGGTGTTGTGCATTTGGAAAACGTGCGTCAGCTCGTGCGGGATGATCCAGGTGGGCGGATTGATCTGGAGACCACTGGGTTCGATGTTGAAGTAGGCGAAATCAGTCGGGCTGCCGCTCATCCAGTAGCCGTCGAAAGTGCAGAGGAAGTTCACCTTGTATTTGTTTCCGTTGCGCCTGGAGGGGGCCGTCGATTCCGCCGGCTCGCGGTAGCCCATGATTTTCACATAGACCTGCCATGCCTCCTCGGCATTGCGCAGGGCCCCGCGGGCTGTTGTGTCGTTGACGCCCTGCGCCGCGCGGGTGGCGTTCCAGATGAAGCGGAAATGTTTCGACGAAAGCTCGTAGGTGGTGACTGGCTGGTCAGCGGTATTTGGCAGATACACATCGCCCGGCAGATCCCCAACACGAAGGTAGTCGATGGCGAAGGTGAGGCCTGTTTGGCTTCCGGGGTCGATCCGTAGATCGCGGAGTGTGGCGCGCCACCATGGCTCGGGGCCGACGTCGATGCGGTAGGTGTTGAATGCGCCGTTTTTCAGGATTTTCGTGTTGGGGATGGTGAGGATGCGCGCGGCGTTGAAGCCGGTGGTCGCGGTGGTGCCGTAATAGATTTGGATGTCGTCGGTGTAGTTTGCCGGGACTTGGATGCGTAGTTCGAGGTAGTCGTTGAAGCCGAGATCGAGATTGGGGCCGCTAGGGAAGTTCGAGCGGATGATCTGTGGGTCGGTGTTGTTGGTGGTGCCGCTGAGGACGCCGCCTGAGACGGCGGGAGAAGTAACGCCGCTGGTCGTCCAGCTTTCTAAGCTGCCATTCGTGTTCCACTCCACCGCATACGTGCCGGTGAGTGGTGTGGTTGGGTTTACTTCGATGGGCAGGCTGTTAGCTGCCAGTGGGAGAAGGAGAGCGAGGGAGAGTGCTAGGAAGAGGTTTTTCATGGGTCTTTTGTTAGGGTTTTTGTGCTGCTTTTCCGATGCCAGCGGCGCGGAAGGGGCTTTTGGGTGAGAAGCGCAGCAATTGGTCGCCGTCGGTGGCGCGTTCGAGGAGGGGTTCAATGACCTTGGGTAGTTCTCCGTCGGGTGACCAGTTCCAGAAGGCGTTGTTGCGGATAGTTAGGGCGTTGGAATCCAGCACGGAAGCGCCGTGGGAATTGATGACTGAAGCGGTGCAGGATGTTTCTCCATCTTTGATGAGGAGGTTGTTGGTGATGGTGACGTTGCGTGAGGGGCCGGCTTTGTCTCCTCCGCCGAGGTTGAGGAGGTGCATGTCGTTTTTGATGACGACGATGTTGTGGGTGAAGGAGAAGTCGATGGCGCCGGGGAGGTTGCAGACGCCGTGATTTTCGATGCCGTCGAAGGTGTTGTGGTGGATGCGCAGGTTTTCAATGGAGCCGCCGAAACTGGCGATTGGATAGAAGCCGTTGCGGAAGTAGTTGTTGTCGATTTCCATGTTATGGTGTCCGGCTTCGATGGCGTAGGAGTAGCCGGGGTCGAGGAGGAAGTGGTTGTGATGGACGCGGATGGTTTTGGGCGCTCTGCCGCCATCGACGAGCGAGACGCATCCGGTGATGCGGTTGTGGCGGATCTCGCAGTCGTCGGGGTCGGAGTTCCAAAGTTCTAGTGCCATGTTAGGTTGGCCGCCGCCCCATGCGCCTTGTTGGAGGACTTTGATGTCGTTGTGATGGAAGTGGACGCGGGTGAGCTTGACCTTGTTTTGTCCGAGGAAGAACCAGTCGGTGGGATTGATCCATGCGGTTTTCCATGTCTTGATGCCATAGGCGCCGCGGTTTTCTCGGATGTGGTTGTGATGGATGGCGCAGTCGGTGAGGTCGCCGAGTTGGAGGCCGCCGGAGCACGATTGTTGGCTGGGGTGGGCGCAGTCTTCGAAGCGGCAATGATGGACGCTGGAGTTCGTGGCTTGTGATAGCCAAATGCCGGTGAATTCGAGGCCGATCACCTCGCAGTTGTGGATGGAGACATTGCGCACTTCGTGGGCGAGGATGCCGCCGTGGGCACGCTTGTCATCCGGTAAATTGCCGAGGATTGTGATTCCGGAAATCGATGCGTTAGATGAGTCTTTCATCTGGATCATGAAGGCATTGAAGTCGAATTTCATCGGATTATCGGCTAGACTGCAAAGCGCCTTCCACCGGAAAATCGACTTGCCAATGCCCGCCCCGATGATGCTGACACCGGGAGCTAGCACCGAACTTTCAGTTTCCTCGAATTCGCCATGGTCCACATAAATGTTGTGTTGTCCGGCGGGTGCGGCACGGCAGGCGGCGGCCAGACTGCGCAGTGCAGTCTGTGGGCGGAGTCCGTCGTTGGTGTCCTTTCCTGCAGGACTCACATAATAATTGGTGGCGCTTGCAAGCGGTGCAGCAAGGAATATGAGCAGGCTAACTGCGAGCGTGATGATTCGGGATGGCATGCTTATTGATCGTTCGTTTTTTCGAGAATCACGCAGGCACCGCCGCCGGGGGCGAGCTTGAGTCGGAGCGTCTCGGCCGGGCCGACTTCGCGTTTTTCACCACGCAGGGTCTCGCGGTTTGTCAAATAGTGAGCGTCGGTGCCGTCTTGGACGATGGTCGCCTGCCAGGTGCCGGGCGTGAGGAAATCGAGTTTCACATCCAGTTCGCGGGCTTCCTCGTTGGTGGCCGCGCCGACGAGCCAGACGCCTTCGGCGGACTGGCGGGCCATGACGATGTGCTCGCCGATGACGCCGGATAGAGTTTTGCTTTCACGCCATGGCATTTGCTGGCTGGCGATGAATTTCAGCAGCTCGGGGTATTTTTGATAGAATTCTGGGATATCGGGAATGATCGTGGCACCGGAAAACGTGATCAGCGTGCGGGCGGCCTCAGCGACGAGGGTGGACGGGCATTCTAATGGATTGTCCACGCGGGTGGTGGGGCCTTGGCGGAGGTCGAAGAAGCCGTTGTTCATGTCGAGCGGGCCGGCCAGCATGTTGACGAAGACCGAAGTGACGAAGGTTTTCGGTTCAAAAACGCGTTTCGAGTCGAGCTGGGCGAAGCAGAACTCACGGGTGACCGCATTTGGCCAAGTGCGCATCTGCCCATAGGGGTGGACCGGGCTGTCATGGAAATTGCAGAGCAGTTTATTCTTCGCGCAGAGTTCGGTGATGAGACGGGTGCGGTGATTTTTTTCCTCGGGCGTGCCGTTCATAAAGCCGTATTTCACGCCAGTGGCTCCCCACTCGCCGTAGTGGTTTAGTGTTTCTTCTAGCGGAAACTTGCGCCCGCCGACGTCATTGAGATAGAGCCAGACACCAACGTTTTTCGATTTCCCGTAGGCGATGATTTTTTGCACGTCTTGCGCCTTGTCGCCTTTGACAGGGTCCGAGTCTTGTTCGAATTCAGGCCCATACCAGTTTGCGTCGAGCACGAGGTGCTTCATGCCATTGGCGGCGGAGAAATCGATCATGCGCACCCACGAATCGTAGTTCATCCCGTAGTTGAAGCCATCGACTTTAGCGCCATCGATGCGCCAGTCCCAGGTGCAAACGCCGGGAGTGACCCAGGAGAAATCGCCGGTGGGTGGCGGGTTGAGCAATTCTAGCAAATGGGAGTCCACGAGCGCACCGGGGCTTCGACCGCAGAAAATGACACGCCAGGGACTGGAACTGCCGGGTTCAAGCGTGCCAAGCGTCGCCTTGGCACGGAAGGCC
>JBILPN010000328.1:0-4682 GCA_044373865.1 Luteolibacter sp.
GCGTTGAATTTCCAACCTTCGTCATTGTCGGTCGGCACTCGCCAGAAGTTCCACTGCATCGGCTGCACGAGCAGTTCGCGGCCATTCAGAACCATGCGATCCGGCAAGGCGCTGCGTGCGGAAATACGGATGGAACCGGTGCCATTGCGGATGACCACGCCATCACATGGCCGGCCGGTGCCCATGCGGTCGCGGCCGGCAGTGCGAATTTGAAGGTGATCATGATTTCTCCACCCGAGTTCGAGGCGAGCTTTGCTTGTTCCGCCACCGGTGAAATGTCGATTTCCCGCGTGCTGCCGGGGGGCACCTCGCAGGCCGGAAGTCTCCCTTCCGCCGCCAGCACGCCATCGTTCCGGATCTCATAACTGAAATCATATTCGCTAAGGCAAGTTGCAAACTGGTGGTTGCTAACATTCAGTTTGCCGTCGGTGATCCGCCCGCCATCAAAGCCGACTTCTTGATACACCTTCTGCACCTCGAAGTAGTGGGGGTGCGGCAGACGCTCCGAGCTCACCAAGCCGTTCACGCAGAAGTTGCGGTTGGTTGGCACGTCGCCGAAATCGCCACCATAAACGAAGCCTTTGCCCACATCCGAGCGGTCTCGATAGAGTGCTTGGTCCACCCAGTCCCAGATGAATCCGCCACTGAGTTTCGGCTCGGCGAGAATGAGATCCCAGTAGTCCTGAAAATTGCCGACGCTGTTGCCCATGGCATGGGCGTATTCATTCATGACGAACGGCTTTCCCGACGGATAGCGGCCGTGCTGCGCCTCGTTGGAGACCTGATCCTGCTCGCCCTTGCGCGCGGCTTTGCCCGCAACATGCTGCTTGAGCCACTCGATGGTCGGGTAGGTCTGGCTGTCCACATCGGCGGCGAGGTTCATGTCCGCGTATTGGATCGTCCGCATCTCGGGGTCCGCCTCGTGGGTCGCCCGGCGCATTTCCATGAAGGCCGTGCCGTAGCCCGCTTCATTGCCCGGCGACCACATGACCACGCTGGGATGCTGTCGGGAACGCACCACCATGCGAAGCATCCGATCCACGACCGCATGCGTCCACTCGGGTTGATCTCCGGGAAGGACGCGCTTATGATAGCTCAATCCGTGTGATTCCACATTCGCCTCGTCCATCACCATCATCCCGAGTTCGTCGCACAGTGCATACCAGCGCGGGTCAGTCGGGTAGTGGGCGTTGCGAACGAAATTGATGTTGGCCTGTTTCATTAGAACAAGGTCCTTGCGCATCAATTCCTCGTTCATGACATAGCCGGTGTGTGGATCGAACTCATGGCGGTTCACGCCGCGGATCTTCAAAGGCATGCCATTGAAGTGCAGCTCGCAGCCCACCACTTCGAGTTTACGGAAGGCGACCGGGAGGCGGATGGCTTCGATCACTTTACCCGCGAGTGAAACTTCGACCAACGCGGTGTAGAGCGCCGGGCGTTCTGGATACCACGGCGACACCTGTTTTAAGTCGATGTGGTCCGCATCTTTGCCGACGACGCGTCCTTCCGGATCCAGCAGTGTAAATGCCACCTCCGGCTTCGCTCCCGGCATCGGCGTGGTGTGCAAGGTCACCCGCCCGCCGCCGGTCTTCACGTCAAACTCCGGCTGGGCATAAGCATCCCACAAGCCATCCGCCGGAACGGCTGCCAGATAGACATCGCGGAAGATTCCGCTGAGCCGCCAGAAATCCTGATCCTCCAGATAGGAACCATCGCAGAATTTGTAAACCTCGGCCGCCAGTTGGTTTTGCCCGGGTTTTAACAGGTCCGTGATATCGAATTCCGCGGGCAGACGCGAGTCCTGTGAATAGCCGACACGCTTGCCATTGACCCAGACAAACAAGGCTGAACTCACGCCCCCGAAATGGAGGATGACGCGCTTGCCCCGCCAATCCTCAGGCACCTGGAAATCCCGCAGATAGGACCCCACCGGATTTCTCTCGATGTAGGAAGTGAAGCTTTTGGCCGGCTCGCCCATCACCCGTGGTGGATCGACGTGGAACGGATAGATGGAGTTCACATACAGTGGCGTGCCGTAGCCCTCGCGCTCCCAAGTCGATGGCACCGGGATTTCCTTCCATGCGCTGGAATCGAAGCCCGGTTCATAAAACTTCGCCGGGCGGACCTCGGGCCTCGGCACCCAATGGAATTTCCACTGGCCGTTCAGAGATTTCAGCCACGGGGATTCATCGGCGCTCGACTTCTGGGCGCTGGCGGCGTCCGGGCATGGCCAGGCGGTCCCCCGCGGCGGCAGCTTGCCAATCCCGATGATGCCTGCATCCTCGATTTCCTTGGGAACCGCCTCCTGCGCCCGCAAGGCTGCAGCGCCAAGGAGAAGCAGCGCAAAGCAGAGGATTGAATGTTGTTTTTTCATGTCAGATTGGGTGCGGAATCACGGGGTCCGGCGCTGACGATGGCAGGAATTTCCGCTCGTGGATATGGGCAGAACTGCCAATGGCGAGAGCCTCCGGACTTTCCTTGTCAAAGGGATTGCGGAAGTGCGAGAGTCTCGGCATGTCGCTGCGTTATAGAGCGTTTTTTACCGTTGCCGTGATTGCACTGGCCACGTGGTGCGCAGCACAGCCCTTGGAAACCGTCGATCGGGTTTTCCGCAACTGGACGACGCGTGACGGACTGCCTCAGAACCGGGTGCGAGCCATCACGGGCACTCGGGATGGTTTCGTCTGGCTTGGCACCGATGACGGAGCTGTGCGCTTCGATGGCGCGAGTTTTAAGACGACCGGCCTGCGGGAAGGTTTGTTAGCTCCCATCGTGCTGGCCTTGCACGAGAGCGCTGATGGCTCGCTCTGGATCGGCACGATGGGCGGCGGCTTGAGCGTGCGCCGGAATGGCCGCATCGAGCAAACTTACACCACTGCGGATGGGCTGCCGTCCAACTGGGTTTCAGGGATCAGCGCGGATGCCAGTGACCGCGTGATCGCGTGGACGCGCAACGGCCCAGCCCGTTTTGAAAACGGCGGATTTCAGGCCATCAAGGAAACTCCGGAAACGCCCTTGCCGCCCGAGTCAATCCACCGTGACACCGACGGCGTGCGGTGGGGACTGCGCAAAGGCCAAGCCCTCTGCCGCTGGGAGAATAACCAGTGGCGCTTGGATCCACGCGGCCCCAAGAGGGCCAACTCGCTCACTGCGGATCCGCACGGCCGGCTTTGGGCCTGTGGCGATGGACAACTTTGGAACCGGGACGGACGGCAGTGGCATTCCTACCCACTGCCGGAAATTTTCGGTGGCGGCGACAACAGCCTGGCCATCGCCGCCGACGGCACCGTTTGGATCGTCTTCCGACAATCCGGAATCTGCGGCTTCCTGAATGGCGGATTCATCGTCCCGAAACGCACACCCGAGCCCGTGCGGGATCTGGCGGAAAGCATCACCGCCACCGCTGACGGCCAAATTTGGATCACCTCGGCGAACGGGCTTTTCCGCATGGCTCCCCAGCGGATGCAGGTCGTCGAGATCAACAATCCGGAGACCCGGCGCACCGCCAACATTCTCGGCGGGCTCATTGAAAACGCTCCTGAAGAGTTCATTGTGGCGACTCAGGGGAGTGGCTATTTCCGTTTGAAAAACGGAGTGGCGGAACGCATCAGCAATGACCCGAACCTCAACGCGGGAGTCACCGCAAATGTCACTCTCAAGAGCCGCAACGGCAGCATCTGGCTGGGTGGGGGCACCGCTCTCTACCAAATGAATCCGGATCTGAGCATCAGCCGTCGCCTGTTAGCTGGGCAGAATGTCTGGGCGCTTCACGAAGGCCAGGACGGGGAGCTGTGGGTCGGCTCCGCATGGGGAAAGCTTTTCCGGATCAAGGGGGAGGAGATTGAGCAGGTGGACTTTGGCGGAGCACGGGAACCCGTCAAAGCCATTGTCCAAGCCCCGGACGGAGTCTTGTGGGTGGGCACACGCGGCAACGGTCTGTTCCGACGGAAAGGCGGCCAATGGAGGCGGTTCGGCCGGGAAAGCGGGCTGGGCAGCGAGGTGATCCGCACTCTCTATCTGGATCCCGTCGGGCGCTTGTGGGTGGGTACAGACGGGGGTGGACTCGCGATCTATCAGGATGAGCGCTTTGTCGGCGCCACGACTCGTGAGGGCCTGCCCAGCGACACGGTCTCCCAGATTCTATTGGATGATGACGGCCGCCTCTGGGTGGGCACTCACCAGGGACTCGCGGTGCTCGATAAGGAGGACCTGGCACGTTTCGAACAAGGCTCGCCCGGCGATCTTCATCCGCTGGTCATCAATCAGTCGGACGGCTTGCCCACCGATGAATTCACGATCGTCCCGCCGATCCGGACCCACGATGGCTCGATTGCCTTCGCCACCATCAGCGGCTTCGTCCGCCTCATGCCCGGCGATTTCCAGCAGGACACCGTCCGCCCGCCGGTTTTTCTCGAAAGCATCGCTTCCAATGGGACTTTGCTCGATGCCACGACAGAACAGATTTCTTTGCCGGCTGGCACCGAGCGACTCGAATTTAAATTCTCCGGGCTGTTCTTCGCCGACCCCGAGCGGCTGCAGTTCCGCAACCGGCTCATCGGGATCGAGCCGGACTGGGCCTACGTCGGCAACCTCCGGACTGCGGAATACCGGAATCTCGGGCCGGGGAGCTATCAGTTTGAGGTGGAGGCTTCTAACGGCAATGGCCTGTGGAGCCCCCA
>JBILPN010000330.1:0-4679 GCA_044373865.1 Luteolibacter sp.
AATCCGGTTTCTCGACTGATGTTTGGTAAATTCCCGAGTGTGGAATGATTTTGCAGACAAAAAGCCCGGCAAGGGGTGTCTTACTTCTTGAAACATGAATTCTCCTGCAAACGAATGGAAACAATGGCTGGCTGAAAATGGCCCGCGCTTGCTTCTGTTTGCGCGGGGCTGGAGCAATTCCCGGGCGGATGCGGAAGATCTTGTGCAGGAGGCGATTCTCCGGATGTGGCATCACCAGGAGGATAAGGGTTCTTGCCCGCCCGATCTGCCCTTGGTGTTCTCGACCATCCGCTTTTGCGGTTTGAATCACCACCGCAGTGAGACTCGGCGGCGCAAGCGCGAGGAATCCGTGATTTATCTCAATGACTTTCAAGACGTCTGGCTGGACCCGGTGCTGGAGGAGGATGAGGAGGCGCTGATCCTGCGGGATGCGGTGCAAAATCTCAGCCAAAAGCTGCGGGAGGTGGTGGTGATGAAGTTCTGGGGCGGACTGACGTTTTTACAGATTTCCGAGACCTTGGCAATTTCGCCTAACACCGCAGCATCGCGCTACCGCTATGCATTGGAACAACTTGCGCATGAACTGCGCCGCATCAAGGAGGTTCGCAATGCCAGCGCATGATGCCGTGGAAGCCGCGTTGGCGCGCCTGATGCCGCCGGCGCTCAGTCAGGACTCGCACCTGGAGCTGGAGGCGATGATCGACGAGCTTTCCGGCGCTGCCGGGCCAGTCGCTTTCCAGGCGCAGGCCGTGGCTCGCCGGCCATCGGGATTTTCCCGGTCGTGGTTCATTGGCAGCGGGGTCGCGGCGACTGCCGCCGCTCTCGCCGGGCTCTGTGTGGTCATTCCCATGAACCGCCTGCCGGAACTGGCCGCGGCTGTGCCAAGTGAGGTCGGCTCCGGGTGGGTGCTGGTGAGTCAGTCGGGCACCATCGAGTCGGTCACGGATGAGGGCTGGCAAGAAAGCGTGGATGGCGCGGCGATGCATGCGGTCCGCTTGAACGTGGTGGAGGAAAATCGGGTGCGTGACATGGAAACCGGCATGGTCGTCCGGATTTCACAGCCGCGTGAGGAAATTTTGCTGACGCCAGTCAGTGCGTTTTAACATGAAAGCCATCTTATCCGCCGCAGTGTGCTTCGCCTTGCACTCTTTGAGTTCTGCCGAGGAGGCTTCCACGCTTGAACCGTTGCGAGTAGCTGCCGCGAGCCAAGCCCCGCGCGCATGGCTCGGATTGCGGCTGTCGAAGCCGGATGAGACGGTCACGGCGCACTTGCCGTCCTTGCCGCCGGGGATTGGGTTCATCATCAAATCCATCGATGCGAGCGGGCCCGCGGAAACTTCGGGACTCCGGGAAATGGATTTGTTGTGGAAAATCGGCGATCAGATGTTGGTGAACGAGGCGCAACTCGCGACTTTGTTACGGCTTTTCAAACCGGGTGACGACATCGTGCTCGCGGGCTTTCGGGCGGGAAAGCCTCTGGAGGTGAAGCTCAAGCTTGGTGAGGCACCCGCCTTGGCCCGGCCATTCCCGGGTGAAATGGTCGAAGCGGCGGTGCTGCCCGGCGTCTGTCCGGGGCCGATGCGTGTGGTCAATGTCGCGGAGAAAAGCGCCAGTTTCACCACCGAGGATGGAAAAGCGGTGGTTCGCCGCGAGGGCGCGGTTTTTCTGGTGAAAATCCACGGGGAAGGGGACTCGACCGTGTTTGACGGCGACATTTCCAGCGAGGCGGATTTTGCAAAAATTCCCTCGGCTTGGCAGAATAAGGTCCGGGTTCTTTGCCGGACTCTTGAGCAGGCGCTCGATGGAAAGATGGTTCCTCAACGCCAACCTCGGCCTCGTGTGGTCCCTCCTTCCCCCTGGAAGTCTTGAAAATCACGATACCCGCAGATTTGCAGATGGAATGCCTTGCGTTTTCCAACTTGGCTTCCCATGTTCCGCCCCATGCATCCTGACGTGGCGAAGCTGGTTGAGGCCGGCCGCATTCCTAAAACTGTCGGCGAGCGCCTCTCCCAATTGGCTCCCGGAAACTTTTGTATTCATAAATCCTTCGGCGCTGGCAAAGTGACCGACTGGGATCTCTCTGCTAAGAAAGTCGTCATCGACTTCGAGAAATCTTCCGGTCAGGCCATGGAACTGCAGTTCGCGCTCCAAAAAACGGAGTGGATCCCGAATGACGACTTCCGCGCGAAAAAAATCGAGCAACTCGAAGAACTTCGCGCTCTTTCCAAACAGGACCCAATCGCCCTGATCGTTCATCTCCTCGAAAGCCACGGCGGCAGCATGACGGGCGACGCTCTGGAAAAGGAACTTTCCGGCGCTGTCATTCCCGAAGCTGGCTTCAAAAAGTGGTGGGACTCGGCGAAGAAAGCTCTCCGCGAAAGCCGCCTTGCCGTGGTGCCGCAGAAGCGCACCGAACCCATCGTGCTTCGGGTGGGTGACCGCACGCCGGCACAATCTCTCGTCGCGGACTTCGAAGCCGCCCGTGATGTGAAGGGCATGATCCGCGCCTTGGAGGCCATCGCTTCGGACATCGGCGCTTTCGAAAATGACACGGATTCCCTCCGCCGTTTGCTCAGCGACATCGACGAAGGCGCCAAGAAGACCGCCCGTGTGCAACTCGGGCAAGCCCTCCAACTCATCGCCGCGCGCGATGAGGTGATTGCCACGGCAAAAGCCTTGGAGCTCGATCCATCCGCCGTCCGCCTCTCCGATCTGCTGCTTTCCGCGGATCCGACGCGCTTGGCGGATGAAGCTGGCGCACTCCCATCTGGCCGTCAGCGTGCGGTTTACGAAGCGTTCCCGAATGCTTTCGGGGATGAATGGGTGAGCAAAATTGTCCAAGTTTTCGATCGGGTCGGCGCACGTGGCGTCACCGAAATCGCCCGCATTCTGATGGAGCGGGATTCGATGCCTTCGCTGGTGAATCACCTTCGTTCGGCGATTGCACGGCGCGCTCTCGGTCCGGATGCTCTCATCTGGGTTTGCCGCGAGCGCAAGGGGCCTTCGCTGGAAGTTTTCAGCGCGGATGTCGGCGCTTCGGTCCTAAATCTTCTTGAAAATGACCATCTGTCAGACGGTCCGCGCAAGACATCTCGCCTCCAAACCTTGCTTGGCGATGACAAGAACCTGCTGGCTGACCTCGTCGGCATCATGGACATCAATGAGTCGCGGAATTTCGCACGCCGCCTTCTCGACTGCCCGGTCTTCGGGGATCTTGAGAAAAAATCGCTGATGGCACGGATCATCAAAGTGCGCCCGGAAACGGCGGAACTCGTCAGCGGCGTCAATTCGAAGCGCCCGGAAGAGGTCTTGCTGGTCTCATGGGAAAGCCTCGAAAAGAAGAAGGCGGAGCTCGATGACTTGATCCGAAATAAAATTCCCCAGAACCTCAACGACGTGAAAATCGCTCGTTCCTACGGGGATCTTCGCGAGAACTTTGAATACAAATCCGCCAAGGATTTGGAAAAATACCTCGCCCACCGTCGCAATGCCTTGGACAAGGAGATCAATCTTGCCCGCGGCACGGACTTTAAAGGCTCGGATGCCAGCAAAGTGAACATCGGCACCGTCGTCACCCTGCAGAATGAAGCGGGTGCCGAAATCGTGATGACGGTCCTTGGCGCGTGGGATTCGATCCCCGAGACCAAGACGGTTTCTTATCTTTCCGAAGTTGGAAAAGCCTTGGTCGGTCGTGCCCCGGGAGACGCCGTCCAAGTCCGTGATGAGGAGACTGAAGTGATGGTCACTCTGACCATTCAGTCGATCCGTCCTTTCAATCCCTGATTTCAAAAACCCCAGACGAACCCAAATAAGAATAAATATGGACTACACCACCATTGTTGAAATCCGCGGTCGCGAAGTGATCGATTCCCGTGGCAATCCCACCGTTGAAGTTGATGTGCATCTTGAAGGAGGCGCCATTGGCCGCGCTGCTGTTCCTTCGGGCGCATCCACTGGCGAGCATGAAGCTGTCGAACTCCGCGATGGCGACAAGGCTCGCTATCTTGGAAAGGGCGTGCTGAAGGCTGTTGAAAATGTCAATGCTCAGCTCGCTCCAGCGCTGCTTGGCTTTTGCGCAACCGAGCAAGCCGCGATCGACGCGACCATGCTTGCCTTGGACGGCACCTCGACCAAGAAGGTTCTCGGAGCCAATGCAATCCTCGGCGTCTCGCTTGCGGTTGCCAAGGCCGCAGCCTCCCAACTCGGCATCCCACTTTACAAATACCTCGGCGGCCCGAACGCCAAGGTGTTGCCCGTGCCGATGATGAACATCATCAACGGCGGCTCGCACTCGGATGCTCCAATCGACTTCCAGGAGTTCATGATTGTGCCTGTCGGCGCACCGACATTCCGGGAATCCGTCCGCTACGGCGCGGAGGTTTTCCACGCCCTCAAAAAAGTGCTTCACGATCGCGGCCTCTCGACCGCTGTTGGCGACGAGGGCGGTTTTGCTCCAAAGCTCAACGGTGCGGAAGATGCCCTTGGCGTCATTTGCCAAGCCATCGAGAAAGCCGGCTACAAGGTCGGCGATGACATCGCAATCGCCTTGGACGTGGCTTCTTCCGAGTTTTATAACAAGGAAAAGGGTGCCTATGTCTTCCACAAGTCGGATGGTTCGGTGAAGTCCTCCGCGGAGCTCGTCGAGTTCTATGCAGACCTCCAAAAGCGTTTCCCCATCA
>JBILPN010000329.1:0-4679 GCA_044373865.1 Luteolibacter sp.
AGTTCACCAAGTCCGAATTCAAAAAGAAAACCGTGCCGCCGCTGCTGGCGTTCAGCCTGAAATAGGAGCCGGTAACGTAGATTTTCGTTCCAGTCACGCTGGAGCCGATCGAGAGGATTCCGGTGTTGTTCAAAGCGAACTCCCCGCTCGTGCTGTTGATCTCGTAGTTGCTCGACGCGATGTCGAGGTTCAAAACGTTGACAGCCGCCGTCACGGAAACGGCATGCGGTGCGACGTCTCCACCGGTTCCCGTGAAGGTCACCGAGTCACCAGTGGCAAACGCGACATTGCCCGATCCGTTCCACCAGTTGGTGGTGCCGTTCCATGTCCCCTCGCCACCGAGGTTACTACCACCCGACACGTTGGGATCCCATGTCAGGTTCGCAGCATTTGACGACAACACAGAGACCAGCATGCTGCCCATGCAGAGGCAGATCGCTGCTATCGGGCTTGCAAAGAGGCCACGCTGGCGGAGATTCGTTGATATAAGGAAATTGCGGGATTTCATGGATTTTGTGTCTTGGATTTTTGGACTTCGGGCATTTGGACGAGCCGACGATTTCAAACAGCCTCTACCAAAAGTTCTATGTGGACACTAATGCCACAGGAAATTTCGTAAATCGCCTGTTTCTGCAAATGACCTTGAATTTTAGGAACTCGCCGGAGCATCCGGCCGCCAATGCCGGAAACGATAGTTCGAATCCCAATTCATGCATTTACAACCCATGATCTAGGCACTAGAGGACGAGGCAGTCATGAGCGCTCACACGGCAAAGAACCCGAATAAGAAAAAGCAGAAGAGCGTTCTCTTGGCCTTGGGGTGGCATGACCACCGCCTGCTGAATGGGATTGCCACGTATGCGACGGAAAATGATTGGCACATTTCCGCGGCGAGTATCACGAAGGAGCTGGTGATTCCTTGGGGCTGGAGTGGCGACGGGGTCTTGGCGTGGCTGGCGGGAAACCAGGAATTATGCGACTTCGTGGTCTCGCTGAAGAAACCGACGGTCGACTTCAGCCTTCGGCGGGCGAATTTGCCGTTCGCGCATGTGGCACAGAACCATTTGGAGTGCGCCCGCATGGCGGCCGAGCACTTCCTCGAACGGGGGTTCAAGAACTTTCTGTTTTACAGCGATTCGGACAACTGGACCTTCGAGGAGCGGGGAGATGGATTTGCCAAAGTGCTTGCCGAGCAAGGATTCGAATGCACGTGGATCAAGTGGCACGACCACAAATCCTTCCGCAAAGGCAGGGGCGAGTGGAGTTCACGCAGGGCATGGCTCTCTAAAAAACTCCACCAGGCGAAGAAACCTCTGGCGGTATTTACCGCTAACGGAACTCTCGCGGTGGAGATACTGGAGGTGTGCGAGACGGCCGGGATCGCGATTCCAAGTGACGTGGCGCTGATTGGAATTGAGGACGACCTGCTTCTCCCCCAATCGACCCAACGACCGATCACGGCGGTTGAGCCCAACTTCGAGGAGCTAGGCTATCAAGGCGCTGCCTGGCTTGACCGTCTGATGCGCGGAGGGGCGGTCCCTGCCAAGCCCGTGAGGGTTTCTCCTTCCCGCATCATCGCGCGCAGGAGCACTGAAGTCACGGCCGTCCGCCATGAGGGCTTGGGAAAGGCGCTTCGTTACATCGCCAGCCATTTCAGCGAAAACATCGACATTGATTGTGTCGCGCGGAGTGCCGGCATGTCCCGCCGTGGGTTGCATCAGGCATTCGTTGACAATCTTGGCCGGACACCGGGGAGCTACCTACGCTCAACTCGCATCGAAAACGCCAAGAGGCTGCTAAGTGAAACCGACCAGAAGGTGGAGACCGTTGCTGCGGCAAGCGGATATGGAAGCGTCAACAACTTCTTCATTGCTTTCAAACAGCACAGCGGCATGCCGCCGGCAGAGTTCCGAAAGCTCTCGCGGCGCGGACGTTAGAGAAAAGCGCCTTGGATGATCCTCGGCGTCTCCCCGTGGATCCGCAACTGCCCAATTTTGGATACAGAATGCAGAACCCTGCAATAGTCATGGGAAGATGAGGGGGATAAGTTCCCATTCTCCTGACGGATGCAACTGCTCCGTGTGGACCTTCGAAGCCGCCCGAATTCACGTCGCCGGACGGGATAACAGGAATTGGCATTCGCGCCCAAGGCAAACCCAGAAACTCAACGAAACCTACCGATGAAATCCTCGCACGCACCGCGACTGAATTTAACCATTCAACGACCCGGCTTCACCCTCGTGGAATTGCTCGTTGTGATTGCCATCGTGGCGGTCCTCGCGACCCTGAGCATCACCGCCACTCGCAACCTGAAACAGAAAGCTGGGGCCACCAAATGCATGAAGCAACTGCGCGAGTGGAACACCGCCATTCATGGCTACGCCGGTGATCATAACCAACAGGTGCTCATCTACCGCTGGGGCATGGTGGGCAGTGCCGACGGCAAGGCCTACAACTCCTACCTCTCCCCATCGGACGTCAAATCCCCCATGCCCAATGGCGAAATGGGCATCGCCCTGGCGAACTACCGCCTTTGCCCGGCGCAATGGTCCACCGAGCCCAATGCCACCCGAGGCTATTTCATGACCCATCCGAACGCAATGCAGTCGAACGGCAAGTATGGAAAATTCACCCTCGTTGACTCAAATGGGGATGCCACTGGTGACTCCTACCCGCTCTCGGTGATCTCCAATCCATCTGAATTTCTAATGATGATGGACTCCACTCCCGAAGGCTCGACCCCCTACCGTCCTAGCGAACTCAACACCTTCGTGAGACCTCTCTGCATCAACAATGATTCGAAGAAAATCCGCCACTTTGGTCAAGTCCACGGCATGTTCGCGGATGGCCACGTGGATGTGATCAAATGGACGGACCTCAACCCTGACAACGGCAGCAACACCAGCAAGGTGAACCGCTGGTTCAACATGTAGTGAAAAGAAACTCGACCGTGGCGGGTTCCCATGCGGAACCTCCGTTTCAGGGCACCCCGCCTCGAACGCTTCCGCATCCTCCTGACTTCCGACGATCGATCCATGTCACCAATGCCTTCTAATAAATTATCATCCATCATCCCAGTGGTCGGACAGGACGGAGTCCACTCGATGAAACCGGTCATGCATCTGATGGTATCGTTGCTTTTCCTGCTCGGCGGGACGCTCCCTAGCCATGCCGAAGGAGGGAATCTAAAAAAACCTGATGCCGTGGTTGCCGCAGACGGCAGCGGCGATTTCAACTCTATCCAGGCCGCCATCATGGCCGCGCCCTACCGTGCTTCCGGCGACGAGTGGACCATCCGGATCCAGCCGGGGATCTATCGAGAGCGAGTCTATGTCCAGCGGGAACGTGGATACCTCCGGCTCATCGCCGACGATCCTAAGACCACGTGTTTGGTGCACCAGGTCCACGCCAACATGCCGGGTCCGGACGGCTTGCCACTCGGCACCTTCGCCACGCCCACCCTGCAGATCGATGGCGATGGCTTCGAAATCGAGAACCTCACCATCGAAAACGCCGCGGGCCCCGTGGGACAGGCCCTCGCCCTCCGCACCGATGGCGACAAGCTCGTCTTCCGCAACTGCCGATTCCTCGGCTGGCAGGACACCATTTTCCTCAACCGCGGCCGGAGCTATTTCGAAAACTGCCGCATTGAGGGCCACGTCGATTTCATCTTCGGCGGCGCCACCGCGTGGTTTGAAAATTGCACCATCCATTCGAGAAAAAGCGGCTACCTCACCGCCGCCTCCACCCCGCCTGACCAAGCATACGGATTTGTTTTCCACCGCTGCCAGCTCACCGGCACCGAAGGCCAACCCTACTTCCTCGGCCGGCCTTGGCGTCCCCACGCCATGACCGCGTTCATCGACTGCGAGATGGACGCGAAGCTCCGCCCCGAGGGCTGGAAGGAATGGAACGCGCCCGACCACGCCGCCACCGTCCGCTACGGCGAGCTTCGTAGTTCCGGCCCCGGTGCGGCACTCGCAAAACGCGTTGCATGGGCCAAGCCCGTCCCCAAAGATCTCACCGCGGCCAAAGTCCTCGCCGGCAGCGACGGATGGATTCCCAAGCCGTAATTCTCTACCTCACATGAAAGCCCTTCTATTCGCCTGCCTCACCGCCAGCGCCCTCGCCGCGCCCGACTTCAATGGAGCCCCGCCGCTGGAATGGTCGCGCCGCATGGCCGATTCCGAAATGCAGCGTCTGGGCACCTCGCTCTTCCACGAAAACCCCGCCGCCAAGTGGACCTATACCACCGGATTGTTAGGCGAGGCGTTTCTTAAACTCGCCGCCTCCACCGGTGACGAAAAATACGCCGACTTCGGAGCCAAGACGGCCGAGAGTTTCGTTGAAAGCGACGGCACCATCTCCCGCTACCAGCTGGAGGACTACAACATCGACCACGTCAATCCCGGAAAGGTCCTCCTCCACCGTTGGGAAAACGGCGACCGCCCCGAGTCCAACCGCAAGGCGATCGAGACCCTCCGCCAACAGATGCGCGAGCACCCGCGCACCGCGGCGGGCGGTTTCTGGCATAAGAAGCGCTATCCCCATCAGATGTGGCTGGACGGCCTCTACATGGCCTCGCCTTTCCTCGCCCAATACGCCGGCCTCTTCAACGAGCCCGTGCTTTATGATGAGGTGGTGAAACAACTTTTGCTCGTGGATCAAGCCACCTGGGA
>JBILPN010000332.1:0-4661 GCA_044373865.1 Luteolibacter sp.
CCAGCGGCTTTGAAATTTCTTCCAATGGCGTGGACTTTGGTTCCAGCGCCTTGGTGATCGCGCCGGTCGAAGGTGCCATCTCCCAAGCCATTCATGCGCGGATTTCCGCCTCGGTCCCCGTCGGCGCGGTGAGCGGCGATTTGACCCTGTCGGGCACGAACTTGAGCCCTTCGCGCACCGTCGCTCTCAGCGGCACGGTGAGCTTGCCAAGCGTCACCTTGGCCCTCGTTCCCGCAAGCCTTCCTGAGGACTCCGCGACTCCATCCGTCGCCACCGTGACGATTCCCTTCGCTCGCACCATGGACGTGACCTTCAGCATCAGCAGCGCCAACACCGCCGCCGCGACCGTTCCAGCCAGTGTGCTAATCCCAGCAGGCCAGCTCACCGCGACTTTCGATGTCACGCCCGTTGCCAATCCGAGCAGCTACGGCAGCGACACTTCGATCATCACCGTGAGTGCAGTGGGTCTATATAGTGAGCGGTCGCAGACCTTGACGGTCACCAACGTCGATGTAGCTCCGATCACCAGCATTTCCATTAGCTCCACCACCGTTCCCGTCACCCAGAATTTTGACGGTCTCGGCACCACGACCCTTGTAAGTGCGGTTTCTGCAAGCATTGGCGAGATTTCCAACTTGGGTGCGCTCACGAGCTCCAGCATGGATGGCTGGTATGCAGCAAAAATCGGAGGTAATGGATCGGTCGCCACCCCCCTCGCTGCAGACATTGGGTCGGCCTTTAGCGGCGGAGTTTACAACTATGGCGTGAGTGGAGCCAGCGACCGCGCACTCGGCGTGCTGGCTGCGGGCTCCAATATCATGGGCATCGGCGCCTTGATTAAGAACGACACGGGTGTTGCTCTGACCGGCCTGAAATTTTCTTTCACCGCGGAGTTTTGGCGGAGTTCAACATCAAATCGGAACGTCCTGACTTTTGAATTCGGAAAGATCGACGGAACGACGGTTACCGCCACCAATTTCCTCAGTCCGACGACAACAGGAGGACTTTTTGCCCCGATGGATATCACGGGTCCACCTTCGGTCGCAACAAATGGAGCGCTCGATGGCAACTTGACTGCAAACCAAGTCGCTTTCACCGACGTCATCGTGCCAGTCAGCCTCGCGGCGGGAGAAACTGCCTTCATCCGTTGGAAAGATATCGATGAAGGCGGCAGTGACGCTGGATTGGCCATCGACAACTTGAGTGTCAGCGGGGTGGACACCGGGCTGCTTGCACCTGAATTCAGCTTGGCAGGTGGTTCTTACTTCGCAGATCAAAACGTCAAGATCTCCAACCTCGCCACCTTGGGTGTCGGAACTGAAGTGCGTTACACCTTGGATGGCAACACGCCGGATGCCAGCAGCAGCCTCTATGATGACGCGCTGGGCATCGACATCTTGGATGGCAATGGCAGTGTCACGCTCAAGGCCATCACCGTCAGCGGCAGTGTCTCCAGCAGCCCTGCGACATCCGTTTACGTCTTGCCAAAGAATGTGGCGAGTTTGACCGCCTTGCGCGCTTCCACCACGGGATCGCAAGTTTACCGCGTCACCGGCCCGATCACCTTCACGGGCAAGACGACCTTCCGCGGCACTCACTTCTTCCAAGACACTGCGGCGGGCATCCAAGTGGACGACGCGGGTGGAATCATCACCACCAGCTATGCCGTGGGTGACAGCGTGCAAAATGTCGTCGGCACGCTCGCCGTGTTCACAGGCCAGCTTCAGTTCACGCCACGCCTTAATTTCGGAACCCCGGTTGCGACAGGCACCGTCGTCACGCCGCTCACCCGCACCTTGGCCACCCTCACGGATGCGGACCAAGGCATGCTCGTCACAGTCGAGGAAGTAAGCTTCGAGTCCGCCGGCACCTTCTTCACAAGCGGTGACCCGACAAACATCAAGGATCCAAGCCTGACCGGCTTCACAGGCTTGTTTAAGAATGTCTTCGGAGATTCCGACATCACCGCCACGCCGATGCCGTCCGGCACCGCCACCATCACCGGCGTCGTTCAAGACACCACTGCCGGGCTCACGCTGGCACCGAGAAACTTGGCAGACATCGTTTCCAACCTGCCACCTGGGCTTAGCTTCGTGGTGGACAAAACCACCTTGGTCGAAGGATTGGACAACACCCTTGCCGAGGCTGAAGTAAAAATCCGCCGCACCGGCAGCGTTGCAGAAACCCTGGTGGTCAATTTGACCGAGAGTGAAAGCGGCGCATTGAGTGTCGATACAGACGGACTCTTCACCTATGGTGCATTGCCAGCGACGGTGACCTTCCCAGTAGGAAGCGTGGAAGTCATCGTGTATGCCATCGCCAAGGACAATTCCACCTACCTTGGCAACCGCGCCGTCACCCTGACTGCCAGCGCCACAGGCATGACCTCGGCAGAGCAAATCTTCAGCCTCACGGAAGACGAGTCCGCGCCAGTGGGAGGAGATTTCTCCGCCTGGGCGGCCATCAATGCCGGGGGTCAAGCGGCCGATGCTGACTACGACGGCGACGGCGTGGCCAATGGTGTGGAATACTTCTTCGGAGCCACCGGTTCCTCCATCACCGTGAATCCGGGGATTGTTGCCGGAGTCATCACCTACCCCTACGATTCCAGCATCACAGGCGTCACCTATCGAGTCCTCAGCTCCACCAATTTGACCAGCTGGGACGATGTCACGCCACAAGCCGTGGTGGGAGCGGACAGCATCAGCTACACCCTGCCAAGCGGATCGGGCAAACTCTTCGTCCGTCTGGAAGTGGTCGTAGCGCCAACCGGCAACTGAAGCTCACAGAACTAGGATCAAGCGATCCCATGCTGGACGGCCCCGCGCAAGCGGTGCCGTCCTTTTTTGTCTTCGTCCCGCGCCACCGATTAAAAAATCTCCGCAACGGTTTTTCAGTAAGCGGTCAACAACTTTGAAGGAACCTCCGCATCCGCATCTGCATCGGTATCCAATCTCTGCATCGGTGTAAGTTTGCCACGCGCACCTGGACCCAAGCCCTAGCCCGTCTCGACAAGATTTATGCCACCTTATGAGACAAACATTGGACACCGTTGAATCTCTGACAAAGGGCCGGGCCTTTTATCAAGTTTGTTGTGGTGGCTCGAAAGCGCCCGTTGCCACCAATCGCCGGATTGGATAGACCAAGATCGACCAACAAAATGCACCTTTGAGGGCAAAGGCCCGGCATAATTCTTCAGGGGCATAGCCCCAATTTCTGACAAAGGGACGGGCCTTTAATCAAAGTTTCGGCGTGACATGTTGCCGGTGCGCGGGTAGGTCTTTTTCATGCGAAAGGGACGTTGGTTGGCGGAGTGGCGGATGGCTGCGGGGAAACCTGTGCTTTATCACGTGCACTCGAGGGTGGTGGACCGACGATTTGTGCTGGGGACGGAAGAGAAGGAGAAATTCCGGACCTTGATGCGGATGCAGGAGAATTTTACGGGATGTCGGGCTCTTTCCTACTGTTTGATGGACAATCACTTCCATATTTTGCTGGAGGTGCCGCCGATGGCGGAGGGCGGGATTTCGGATGAGGAATTGTTGAAGCGGTTGTCGGCGATTTACAGCGAGGTCTCGGTGGCTGGCGTGGCTCAGGAACTGGCGGATGCCAGGAAGGGGAATTACACGAGCGAAAGTGGGATGAACGAGGCGGTGAATGCGATTCACAAGCGTTTCACCTATCGCATGCAGGATTTGGCAGAGTTTATGAAGGGTTTGCTGCAGCGCTTTTCCCAATGGTTTAATCGGGCCCATTCGCGTTCGGGAGTTTTGTGGGAGGATCGATTCAAGAGCGTGATCGTGGAGGATGGTGTGGCGGCGAGGACGATTGCCGCTTACATCGACCTGAATCCCGTGCGAGCTGGGATGGTGAAAGACCCTGCGGATTACCGGTGGAGCGGTTATGGTGAGGCGATAGGCGGTCGCATCAAAGACGGCGAGCTCTCGCAATCTCGGCCCATGGGCAATGGCAAGAAAGCGCGCGAGGGCTTGGTCCGGGCGTTTTATTGTGATCAGGGTGTGGGATATGATGTTGGGAAATGGGATGAAGTTTCGCGATTGTATCGGCGGATGATGGGATTGGCGATTGGCAGGAAGCCCGGACGTGCGGACCTTTCCCAATCGGCAAAAGGCCTTGGTCAGACCACCAAGAACACTGCGGAGTTGCTGGAAAGTGAGGACAACGAAACCGCTCTCAAGGATCTGGGACCGGCGAAGATGTTGTGCTGTCGGATTCGCTATTTCACGGACGGCGCGGTGATCGGCAGCAAAGAGTTCGTGAACGAGGCCTTTTCCAGCGCGCGGGAGCGCTTCGGGCCAAAGAGGAAGGATGGTGCCCGGGCCATGAAAGGCAGTGGCGCAGCGGCGCGAGGGGTCTTATGGAGTTTGAGGGATTTGCGGGTGGGTGTTTGATTCCATGCCAGCCGCATTCCTCAAATGATGAGAGACAGAAATTATCAAATTTTCGTACGGCCTGCGATTTAACGTCAGTTAGATTGTTGATTTTTCATTCGCCGTCGCCTGCCGCCGCGTGCGCGGCCCGATTCTTTTTCTAACTGTGGATTCTAGGTTGAAAGAGAGTCGAAAAAACTCCGCCGTCAGAAGCGGCGGAACGCGCCGCCCGATCCCTCACTTTGATGCGGAAGTCCTTGGGATTCTTTG
>JBILPN010000333.1:0-4657 GCA_044373865.1 Luteolibacter sp.
AAGGTGGCGGCGGCGGCGGCTACAAGGGCGGCGGCGGCGGCGGTGGCAACCGTTGGTAAGCTGGCTCTTCAAAAAAGCTAATTTCAAAAACGCCTGATTCCCCAATGGGAATCGGGCGTTTTTTTTGCATCCATTTTAAATGAAACTTCGCCGGCTTGCCCACCAATCCGGCCACTCCCTTTCTTCCAACTTGAATCTTCGTCTCCGACGATGAACCCTTCTGCATGTCCGCAACGCCAGAAGCCGATGCCCGCTTCAATGACTTTATCATTCTCCAAGCCCAAAATGCTGGCCTCTTTCTCGGCCAAATCCCCAATCCGCACTCGGGGGAAAAACAAATCAACCTGCGCGCCGCAAAATCCGTGATCGACTCCTTGGAAATGCTCACCACAAAAACCTGTGGCAATCTCACCCTTGCTGAGGAAAAACTTCTCCACACCGCAATCGACAATCTCCAACCGCTGTTCCAAGCCGCCCTCAAAGCCTCCAATCCTTAATCCTCCTCACTTCCATGCAAGGCTTCGATCCATTCAACATCGGCTCCGTCCCCGTCGGCGGCCCAAGCCCATTTTTCATCCTGGGCCCCTGTGCTCTGGAATCCGAGGCTTTCGCTTGGGAAATGGCGCGCTCCCTCAAGGAAATTTCCGACCGCACCGGCATCCACTTCATTTTCAAAGCCTCGTTCGACAAGGCGAACCGCACCTCAATCAGCTCATTCCGCGGCCCGGGCGTCCGCGAGGGCTGCCGCATCCTCAGCGAAATCTCCAAGGAACTCGGCGTCCCCGTCACCACCGACATCCACTCGGAAGAGCAAGCTGCCATCGCCGCTGAATACATCGACCTCCTCCAAATCCCCGCCTTCCTCTGCCGCCAAACCGACCTCCTCGAAGCCGCAGCGAAGACCGGACGCGCCGTCAATATCAAGAAGGGCCAATTCCTCGCTCCCCTCGACACCGTCAACATCGCCGGAAAAATGCGCGCATTCGGCTGCGATCGCTTCTTAATCACCGAGCGCGGAACCACCTTCGGATACAACAATCTCGTTGTCGATATGCGCTCTCTCTACTGGATGCGCAAGGAGGGCATGCCGGTCATTTTCGACGCAACTCACTCGGTCCAGCGCCCCGGCGGACTCGGTGGCACCACTGGCGGCGATGGCGAACTCGCCCCTGTCCTAGCGCGCGCCGCCGTCGCAACCGGACTGGAAGGGCTCTTCATGGAAGTCCACTCCGACCCCGCCAACGCGGTTTCTGACGGGCCAAACCAAATCCCGTTGGAATTCATCGAAGGCCTTCTCGTGAAACTCATCGCCATTCACCACGCCTCGCACTGAGCCCCCCCATCGAGCCACTCAAAAACCCATTTTTGCACCGTTTCCTGACACTCTTCGCTCTCGTCTTGCCCGCCACTCACCTTGCGGGCCAGACCTCCGTGCTCCCGCCTCTCCCAAAGAAAAAAATCCCGGCCATCGCCATGCTCCCAGACGGCAGTGAGCTGCAACAAGTCATGCTCCCTCGCTACGATTCGGACCGCCGTCTCCTCAGCGTCCTCAAGGCAGACGCCATGACGCTGGTTGGCGATGGGAAAATCGCCGGCCGCTCCGTCGCCATCGAGCTTTTTAACCCAGATCAAACCCCGCGCGCACGCATCGACCTGAAACGCGCGAGCTTCGACCAAACTCGCGGCCTCGTCATCGCCAACGAACCCGTCGAAATCCAGTCCCCACGCCTCTCCGCAACTGGCACCGGCCTTTACTACGCGTTCGAAACTGGCAAAGGATTCCTCCTCGGCCCCGCGACCACCACGATTTTCCAAGCGCCCAAAGAAACGACCATGAAATCCCCAGCCACTCCGCTCCGCGCCGCCGCGCTTGGCCTCTCGCTGATCACGCAACCCATGGTCGCCTCGCCCGAGCCAGCACCTGCGGAAAACTCGAGCCCAAGCGCCCAAGCCGCTGCCGCCGCCAAATCCGCCCGCGCCGACCTCCGCGCCACCTTGCAAGCCTCCTCTGAGGTCAACCAAGCCGCCACCGAATTTCTCAACGAGGCCGATCTTCTCGCCGCAAACTCCGCTCCCACGCCCACCCCACCCGCTCCTCAACCGCTCGCCGTTGCCCCTGACGCTCTCCGCACGGTCATCAACTCTCAAGGTGGCACCTACGTGGATGCCGACGCAGGCGTCCTCGCATACCTCAAAAACGTCACCGTTTCTGACCCACGCTTCGACCTCTCCGCTGACACGGATCTCAAGGTTTTCCTCGAGAAAAAATCGCCACCTCCCGCCCAACCAGGCTCCAAAACCCCCAGCCTCAGCAAACCCACCGCAGGCTTCGGCGATGTCCAGCGCATCGTCGCCAGCGGCTCCGTTCACCTCCGCCAGAAAAATCCAAAACCCGGCGAACCCGCACTCGAAGCGCGCGGTGCCATATTCTCATACAACGCCGTCACGGGCGAAATCCTCATCAGCGGCGGCTTCCCGTGGTTCAGCAAAGGCCAAGACTACTTCCGCGCCAAACAAGCCGATCTCACACTCCGCATCGACAAAAATTTCAACGCCAGCACGGAAGGCGACTGGGAAACGGGAATCCGTCTCGACAACAAAAACTGACTCGCATGCACGACCCTGGTTCCACCTGCTGCAACACGGAGACCGCTGTGCTCCACGCCAAAGGCCTCCGCAAAACCTACGGCGGACGCGCGGTCGTGGATGGCGTCTCAATCACCGTCCAACCCCGCGAAATCGTCGGACTGCTCGGTCCCAATGGTGCCGGAAAAACCACCTCGTTCTACATGATCGCCGGCCTCGTCCCCGCAGATGCTGGCTCCGTCTGCTTCAACGGCCACGATATCTCACAGCTCCCCATGCACCGCCGCGCACGGCTCGGACTCGGCTATCTTCCCCAAGAAGAATCGATTTTCCGGAAACTCTCCGTCCTCGACAACCTGCTCGCAATCCTGGAAACACGCCCCAATCTCAACCGCGCTCAACGCCTCGACCGCGCCCACGACCTGCTCGAACGCTTCCGCATCACCAAACTCGCCAAGTCCCTCGCCATCACTCTCTCCGGCGGGGAAAAACGCCGCCTTGCCATCGCTCGCTCACTTTGCTCGGACCCCTCGCTGCTCATGCTTGACGAGCCTTTTGCCGGCATCGACCCCATCGCCGTTGAGGACATCCAGCGCATCGTCCGCGAGCTCCGCGACCGCGACGGACTCACCATCCTCATCACGGACCACTCCGTCCGCGAGACCCTCACCATCACTGACCGCGCCTTCCTCATCCACGACGGCCGCGTCATTCTCGAAGGCGCGTCTCACGAGCTGGTCAACGACCCCATCGCCCGCAAGCACTACCTCGGCGAGGATTTCAGAATGTAAAACCCACTCCTCCCGATCATGAAATCTCACCTTCACGCCTTCTGGCTTGCCGCCACCTGCATCGCCACCCCGCTCGCCGCAGAAGTCAGAACGTTCCACAACACGGAAGGGAAAGCTCTCCGCGCCAGCCTGGAAGCCGTCTCCGATCTCAGCGTCACGCTGAAACGCGAGGATGGTAAAATCTTCGAACTCACCAAGGATAAGCTCTCCGCCGCAGACCAAACTTACATCTCGGAATTCGCACAACGCGCTGGAAATGCCGCCAAGGACCTCAACTCCGCCGCCGGACACGAGCTCTCAAACGGCTCCAAACTCTCGGAACGCAAAGCCGAGGAAATCGCCACCGCTCTCCAACTCCGCCCAGAATCTCAATCCAAATTCGGCCGCAGTTGGCGCCTCTACGCCGCCTACGCCAAGGATTACCGGCTCTTCGGCGCCATGCCTTACTCCGTCGCCCTCTACTCGGACCAAGACGGACTCACCAGCGGACTTTCCATCGTTTACGCGAATAAAGGAGACTTCGGCAGCCAAGCCGGAATGGGCCAAGATCACTTCAAGGGCGGAACCTCGGCCACCGCGAAAACGCTCGCAGAGGCGATGAATCGCGACGAAGCCACCCTCAATCAAGCACTCACCAAAGTGCTTGGCCCGGGCAAAACCCAACGCTTTGGCGAGGGCGACACCCGCCGCGAAATCACGCGCTGGGACTGGAACGGCCACGCATTCTTGCTCTCAAATGAGCCAAATGAATACGTCAGCCTCGCGATCATGCCTTCGGAAACGGCCGACAACGGCGGAAAATCCGTCCGCATGAAGGACTCGGACGTGAAGCAACGCCTCATCTCCAGCATCGTCCAATCTCCCAACCAAGATGTTTACCTCTCGGAAATCCCCATGGTGGACCAAGGCCCGAAGGGTTACTGCGCCCCCGCAACCTTCGAGCGCGCCATGCGCACCATGGGCCTCGAGGCGGACATGTACCTGCTCGCCATGACCGGACAAAGCCAAGCCGGCGGCGGAACTTCTGTGGAACTCCTCCTCGCGAACGTGAAATCTCAAGTTTACCGCAAGGGCCGCAGAACCAAGGACGATAGCCTCAAGGAACTTAAAATCCGCGACCTCAAACGCTACATCGACCAAGGAATCCCCATCATGTGGACCATGTGCTCGATGGATGAATACAACAACATCGCCGACGAAAATACGAAAACCCGAAAATCCGCCGCGGACTGGACGCAGCACGCAAGCTCGATTTCCTCACAAAATCTCGAATTCTCAAA
>JBILPN010000661.1:0-2519 GCA_044373865.1 Luteolibacter sp.
AAAATGCCAACCTCACCGGCGCGATCACTCTCGCCGCGGGCACATTAATCACGCACGACTGGAACGTCGCGACGGTCAGCGGATCGATCACCGGCACCGATACCAACCTCGAGCTCAAGACCCTGATCGCCGGCCAATTTGGTTTCGTGATGAGTGGCCCGATCAGCCTCGGCACCGGCGCACTGACGCTTACCGGAATCGGAACGACCGGTTCGGTTGACTTCGCGCTCAGCGGCACCAATTCATTTACGGGTGGAACCCTTCTCAAGGGCGGCAGGGTTTCCTTCAACAAGGCCTCCGCCCTCGGCAGCGGGACGGTTACTTTCGTGTCGAACACCAGTTTGACAGGCACTGCCAATATGACCCACGCCAATGCGCTCACGGTCAATTCCGGAATCACCGCCACTCTTGGAGCATCCGCCTTCACGACCTTGGATCAATCGGGCGCCGTGACTGGCGATGGAACGCTCACCAAAAGTGGATTGGGAACCGTCACTCTCTCCGGTGGCCTGAATAACACTTTTACCGGACCGATCAACGTCGATGCTGGAACCCTTTCCACCGGAAATGGCGCATCGCTCAAAAACATCACTGGCGCAATCACCGTCGCCACTGGGGCGACATTTGATGCCAGACAAGGCTTTGACCTCAACAACTTCGCCCAAAACATCTCCATCGCTGGCAACGGTTCTGGAATCGCCAATCACGGTGCTCTCAACCTTCAAGGCAACGTCACCCTCACCGGCGCAGTGACTCTCACCGCCGATTCAAAAATCACCCACGACTACAATAACGGCACGATCTCAGGCGCGATTACCGGCACCAATACCAACCTCCAGCTGACGACTCTTCAGAGCGCTCAAGCTCCCCTGTCCTTGACCGGCCCCATCAATCTGGGAACCGGAGGAGTCACTGTCACCGGGGCGGGTGGTATTAGCACCGTCAACCTCTCCGGCACCCTAAGCTACACCGGAGAAACCGCCGTCACGGCAGGAGCCCTGAAACTCAGCGGCACCGCCCGCCTGGCTGATTCATCGACGGTCCGTATCGCCAGCGGTGCCGTGGTCAACTTGGACTTCAGCGGCACCGACACGGTGGCAGCGTTGTATCTGGGTGCGTCCTTGATGCCTGTCGGGACCTACGGTTCGTTGGCTTCCTCTGCGACTAACAGAAGCATCAATTTCGAGGGTGCTGGAATCCTCAGTGTCGGAGGAGCCCCAACCCCGTCCTTTTCCACCTGGGCGGCCGCCAACGGAATCACCGGCCAGCCCGCCAGTGGCGACTTCGACAAGGATGGTCTCACCAACATCGTGGAATACGCTCTTGGACTCAGCCCCACGGTTTCTAGCGTGTCACCTGGCAGCTTCGTTGGCGGCCTGCTCAGCTTCACCAAGGGCACCGAGGCCAAGGCCAATGGCGACGTGACTTACGAAATCGAGCAATCCACCACGCTTGGTGGCTGGTCCGTCGTGGTCCCCAACGCGCCGGCCTCCGCCACGATTTCCTACACCTTGCCAACTGGCCAACCGAAGGTATTCGCCCGTCTCAAGATCACCCAGACTCCTTGAGTCCGGTCTAAGCCACAGTGCCAACCGGCACTGTGGCTTTTTTGACGGTTGCCCCTCCGTGAGCAGCCCTTTTTTAATCCAGCTTCATGAAATCCTCCAAAAACTGCCTCAGGAACCACTTCAGGCTGCTATTACTTGCCCTCGCTGCCGGGCCGGAGTTGTCGCTTGCGCAGAATTCAACTGCGGCATCAGGAATCTCGGCTCCGCCCCAGTCTCCGGCTGAGGTGGTCTCCACAGATCCGAACATCCTCTATATCGGTCGATGGGATCGTTCGCAGCCGCAGATCGCGTATGGGAATTGGACCGGTCATTACTTGCGCACCAAATTCACCGGAACCACGGTTTCCGTGCGGCTGGAAAAGGCCACCCGATTGGCAGTTAGTGTCGATGGAGAGCCGATCAGATTTGTTACTGCC
The DNA here is from genome assembly GCA_044373865.1 of Luteolibacter sp. Taxonomy (GTDB): domain Bacteria; phylum Verrucomicrobiota; class Verrucomicrobiia; order Verrucomicrobiales; family Akkermansiaceae; genus Luteolibacter. The sequence goes on from JBILPN010000661.1 coordinate 1,985, forward strand.
AATGCCGGAGTGACGCCGCTCAACGCGCAGCCTCTGAAGCCCGGCGAGCACCTGCTCCAGGTGGGAAGCGGCGGGCAGAACGAAGAGCTTGCCTTCCAGGGTTTGGTGTTAGATTCCGGTGCGACGACGAAGCCGGTCGAGCCGAAGCCGATCATCGAATTTATCGGAGACTCCATCACCGCGGCGTTTGTGGGGAGCAATTTTGCCTGGGCCACCGCCGGGATGCTGGGGTGCGACCTGACCCAGATCTCCTTCAGCGGCATCGCTCTCACCAACGGTTATGGCTGCCTGCCCGACAAGGTGGGTCAAGACACCCAGTATTTCCGGCTGAAGAATTTCAATCATCTGAAGGAGAGTCCTCAGACGCCTTGGAACTTCTCCTACACCCCCCGGATGGTCGTCATCCTCCTCGGGCAGAATGACCAGTGTGGCAATGCGCCCTCGGTGACCTTCACTGACAGCTACATCGCCTTTGTCAAAAACATCCGCGCAAAATTCCCGGCTGCTTCGATTGTCATGATGCGCACCTACGGCG
>JBILPN010000334.1:0-4637 GCA_044373865.1 Luteolibacter sp.
TCGCCGGGCCAGCCGAGGACCTCGATGACTCGGCCACGTGGAGTTTCTTCGCGGTTTTCCCAATTTTCTAGGTCAACGACGACCAATTGCCCGGGCTGCGCGGTGGTGTCGCCGATGACGTCGATTTTGCCTTCGATGGCCTTGTCGTCGCAGTCGATCCAGCGGAGAGGGTCTTTTTTGCGGAAAATGCCGACGAGGCGGCCGGAGCGGCGGGCGAGGACTTTTTCGACCTTCGCGCGGATTTCATCGCCGGGGTCCGGGGTGAATTCGCTGCGGGTGCGGAAGGGGCGCGGGGTGGGTTTGCTGATGGAGACACAGACGCGGTCGCCGTCGAGAGAAGTTGCGACGTCACGGCGGTTGACGATGATGCGTGAGTGGACGGAGAAGTCGATGCCGCTGGCGAGGTTGTCGGGGTCGCTGAGGTCGGGAAAGAAGAAGGCGTGGCCTTTTGGGTGAAACTTCAAGGATCCCGAGAGCCGGTTTTTCGGGGCTTCGGCGAGTTGGTAGCAGGACTTCTTGCCAAGGGTGATGACGCCCTCCTTGGCGAGGGATTCGAGCGTGTTGCGGAGTTCAGAAACGCGTGGGCCGGGGAGCTTGAGGCCGCGGGCGATTTGAGATTTCGAGAGAGGCGTGCCGCGTGAGGCGCGCAGGAAGTCGAGGATGGAATCTCGCAAAGGATCACCGGGCATGTTGAAAGTCTGCCCTTTAAGGAGGCTTTCGGCAACGGCAAAGGCGGGAGAAAAAGGGTCATATTGGAAAAACCCGGGTCAAAGTCCATACAATGTCCATGCATTTAAGATTGTGCGATTGTCAGACGGGAAAATCTGGTGTTCGCTTTGCCTTTGTGAAATCCAACTCCCAATTACCCATGAAAAACCCAAGTATTCGCCGCCAGAGCGGCTTCACGCTCGTTGAGCTTCTCGTTGTTATTGCGATCATTGCCGTTTTGGCAGGTGCAGGATTTGCGGCAGGGAATGCGGCGATTCAGAAGGCGAAGCGGGTGACCGCCCAAGCGAGTGCGACGGCCTTGGAGACGGCGGTGAACAACTTTTTCACCGAATACGGCAGCCTTCCCACGTCCAATGCATCCGCGGCTGCTTTGAGCACGGATTCAGGTGAGGGTGTTGCCTTGTTGAAAGTTTTGGTTGGCGCGTCGGATGCGACGAGTCTTTCGCTGAATCCGCGGAGCATCAAATTTCTCTCGGTCAAAGAGGGCAAGGCCAACCGGAATGGCATCATTTACAACAGCACCAATGTCCCGACCGGCCTCTATGATCCATGGGGCGGACCTTACAAAATTGTGTTGGACCACGATTATGACGAAGTGGTGGAGGCCACCGTTGGTGGAGCCAAGTCCACGTTGAATGGCCGCAAGGTTGCGGTTTGGAGCGAGGGCGCGGATTACAAGTCTGACAAGAAGACGGCAGACGACGTCAAGACTTGGTGATTGCCGGGCTTCGCGAAATTTTAAGAAACCCAGATGCAAGAAACCCGCCGTGGCTGAGGCTACGGCGGGTTTCTTTTTGGAATCGATTGAGAATCAGGCCTTAGGCGACGATCGCCTTCAGTCGGCGGCAGACCTCCTCGACATTTGCGCGTGAGTTGAAGGCGGAGATTCGGAAATATCCCTCACCGGCGGAGCCGAAGCCTGAGCCTGGCGTGATGACGACTTGCGCCTCGCTGAGCATTTTGTCGAACATGTCCCACGAGCTCAAGCCAGCGGGGCAGCCGACCCAGACGTAAGGTGCGTTTTCCCCCCCGAAGACTGGGAGTCCGGCGGCGACGACAGCCTCGCGGAGGAGCTTGGCATTTCCCATGTAGTGCTCGATGAGTGCGCTGACTTGGGCCTTGCCGTCTTCTGAGAAAACGGCGGCGGCGGCCTTCTGGACGGGGTAGCTCGCGCCATTGAACTTCGTGCTGTGGCGGCGTGACCAGAGTTGGTGCAGAGGAATGCGCTCGCCAGTGTCCGACTTGCCGCTGACGGTTTTAGGGATGACGATGTAGGCGCAGCGGACGCCGGTGAATCCGCCATTTTTCGAGAACGAGCGGAACTCGATCGCGCAGTCGCGCGCGCCCTCGATTTCAAAGATCGAGCGTGGGATGTCCGGGTCTTGGATGAAGGCCTCGTAGGCGGCGTCGAACAGGATGATCGCGTCATTTGCCTTGGCGTATTGGACCCAAGCCTCGAGTTGGGCGCGGGTGGCCACGGCTCCAGTCGGGTTGTTCGGGAAGCAGAGGTAAATGAGATCCGCTTTTTCCGTCGGCACATCGGCGACGAATTGGTTGGCGGCGTTGCAAGGCAGGTAGAGCAGCCCGGAGTAGGCACCGTTTGCGTCGGCGTCGCCCGTGTTGCCGGCCATCACGTTGGTGTCCACGTAAACCGGGTAAACCGGGTCAGTGATGGCGATGACGTTGCCCTTGCCAAAGATGTCGAGGATGTTGCCGGTGTCGCACTTTGAGCCGTCTGAGATGAAAACTTCATCTGCGGAGATGCCGAGATTGGCGAATTGATGATCCACGATGGCCTGGCGGAGGAACTCGTATCCCTGCTCGGGGCCGTAGCCTTTGAAGGAGTCGCGGCTGGCCATTTCATCGACGCCTTCATGCATCGCTTTCACGACGGCGGGCGGAAGCGCCTCAGTCACATCGCCGATGCCGCAGCGGATGATGCGTGCGGCTAGGTCTGGGTTTGCATCCGAATAAGCGCGGACCCGGCGTGCGATTTCAGGAAACAGGTAACCGGCTTTTAGCTTGAGGAAATTTGAATTGATCGTTGCCATGCGGGCAGACGTTTAGCGAGGCACAGGCCAGCGTGCAAGGGCAGAGAACAGGTGTGCGCGGGCTTAGCGGAGCCGCTGGCGGATGCGCAGAAGCGCGCAGAACATGCGGCAACCGTCGCGCAGAGGCTTCACTTTGCCGCCTTTTTTCTCGGTCCAATTCACCGGGACTTCCAGCCAGTCCGAGCCGGATTGGTGGAAATTTGCCAGCAATTCCGAGTCGAAAGCCAAGCCAGTTTCCTTGAGTCGCGCGGAGATTTTCCGGTAATCTGCGGCGGAGAAGACCTTGGCTCCACATTGGATGTCCTCGCTTTGCAGGCCGAGCAGTTGCCTTGCGATCCAGAGGAAGCTGCGGTGGGCAAGGCCGCGCCACGGGCTTTCCACCAGTTCCGTCGTCGCGGTGCGTTTGCGGACGGCGATCACCGACTTGCCGTGCGCGACCGCGTGAGCGATGAGATTCAGGAAATCCTCCGCGCTCACGCTGCCGTCAGCATCCACAAATGCCAGCCAATCGGCGTCAGGAGTGAGCGCCCATGCCTCGCGCAGCACCGCGCCCTTGCCGTGATGTGCGGTCGCGAAATGCACCGTCACGGCAGGAAATTCAGCGGCGAATTCATCCCGCAGTGCCTGCAAGCGGCCTGGTGCGTCCAGCGTGGATCCGTCATCGGCGATGATCCACTGGATAGGCAGCGGAGAAAGTGCCAGAGCTCGTGCCAGTTCCTTGCCGAACACCGCCAGCCGGGCCGTGTCGTTCCAGACCGGCGTGACGAGTGAAATCGGGTAGGTGGGTTTGGACATGGCGGAGTGGCCCCACATTAACATTGCGAGGTTGCGGGTTCTTTCATCGTATCCAAAGCGTTTTGATCAAGCCTCTAATCCTCACTCTCTGCTGGCTCAGCGTGATTTCGCTCGGAGCCTACCTCCGTTTTGAGTCGCTTTCCAAGCGGCCGTTCCATGCGGATGAGGCGACGGGCGCGCGCATCACCGCCGCGCGCATGGAGGCCGGGGATTACCGCTTCGACCCGAAGCACTACCACGGGCCGCTGCTCAGCGGGCTGGCCATGCCACTTTTAAAGCTCCGCGGTGAGGCGACGTGGCAAGAGATGAGCAAGCATACGCTGCGTTTTCAACCGGCGCTTGCAGGCACACTGCTGTTGGTGGTGCCGTGGTTTTGGCGGCGGCGTTTCGGCGATGGGCCGATGTTGCTGGCGGCGGCCTGGTGCGCCACATCGCCGCTGCTGGTGTATTACAGCCGCATGTTCATTCACGAGTCCTTGCTGGTGCTGTTCGGCATGTTGGCCTTGCTGTCTTTCGCTGGAAAACCGCGCTACGCCCTGCCGGGGATCTTCATCGGCCTCATGTTTGCCACCAAGGAAAGCTTCGCCATCAGCATCCTCGCGTGGGCTGGGGCGGCGTGTTTGGTGCTGTTGGAAAATCGCAATTCCCTCACGCGAGCGCACGGTGTTTCCGCGTGGCTGATCTATCGGAAGCCGATCCTGCACTCGGTTCTAATGGCCACATTGATTTCCGTTTATTGCTATAGCGATGGGTTCCGGCAGCCGATGGGGGTGGTGGATGCGGTCAAAACTTTTTTTGTGTATGAAACTGTCGTCGGTCACGACAAACCCTTCAGCTATTACTTCGATCTTCTCGTGTGGCCATCTCATTCCGCAGGGCTTTGGTGGTATGGCACGCCGCTCGTGATTCTCGCGCTAATCGCAGTCGGGCTGAGCTTCCGGCGGGAGGCGTGCGCCCCGTCGCTGCTGCGTTTCATCGCCTATGCCGCGCTTGGGCATTTCCTCATTTACAGCTTGATCGGCTATAAAACACCGTGGCTCGCCTGCCTGCCGTGGGCGCATG